>NZ_JBHXCW010000067.1:0-34628 GCF_042725365.1 Lentzea sp. NPDC060358
GCATACCGGTGTTGTATGCGGGCCCTTCGGCCGCGCCGCCAGGGGCCGCCTCAGGCCCGGCTGTCGCGGACTTGGACCTCGACACAGGCCCTGGTGAGGGCTCTCGTACTCGCGGTGGTCCTGGCGGTGGCGGGATGCAGCGCCCAGGCCGCACAGGAAACCTCCGGGACCGCCGCGACCCCACCCGAGCTGTCGGCCACGGACCTCGCGTTCGCCGACCTGGTGATCCCCCAGAACACCTCGACGCTCGACGCGCTCGCGCTGGCGAGGCCCGGTTCGGAGCTGCGCCCGGTCGCCGACCGGGTCGCCGCCACCTACCGGGCCGAGCTGGCGCAGCTGCGCGAGGTGCTCGCCGGCGCGGGCCGGCCGGAGTCGGGCCAGCACGACGGCCACGACATGCCCGGCATGATCACGGCCGCCGAGCTGGCGTCGATCGAGCACGCGCCGGACGTTGACGCCCAGCTCAAGGCGTTGTTGCGCACCCAGTTCGAGGAGGCGCGCACCGTCGCCCGCGCCGAGCTCGCCTCCGGCACGCACCCGCCGGTGCGGGAGCTGGGCGCGAGCATCGACCGCACCAGGGCGGAGTTCCTCGCGCTCCTGGGAGCGGCGTGACGGCCGGAGCCGGGTCGTGGTCGAGAATCGGGGCGTGAACACCCTCGGCCACCCCCGGCTCCTCGTGTGCGGCAGCGCCGGTGACGCCGTCACCGAACTGGTCGTCCCGGCGCTGCTGCTGCGCGCACCGCACGCGGAGTGGTCGCAGCTCGTCCACATCTACGTCCCGCAGGGCCCGACGGTCGCGTTCAGCGGCCGTGACCTGCGCTCGCCCGGCATCGCCGCGGCGACCGGGGTGGCGCACCGGGCCGGGTTCGCGACCGTGGTCCGCTCACCGGGCGGGCGGATGGTCGCCTACGACAGCGGCGCCGTCGTGATCGACCACCTCGACCGCACCACCGGCATCCGGCACGCGGGCAGCGCGACGTTCGCCGCGAACGCCGAGAGCCACGTGCGGGTGCTGCGCGACCTCGGCGGCGTCGACGCCCGCGTCGGCGAGGTGGACGGCGAGTACTGCCCCGGCGAGTACAGCATCAACGTCGGCGGCGCGGTGAAGGTCGTCGGCTCCGCGCAGCGCGTCACCGCCACCGGCTCGCTCTTCAGCACGGTGGTGCAGGTCGCCGTCTCCGACCGGGTGCGCGCGGTCATCGAGGACGTGTCCGACGCGCTCGGCTACGACCTGCGCCGCAGCTCGATCGCCGGTCTGGCCGACTACGCGCCCGCCCTCACCCCTGCCGAGGTCGCTTCGGCGTTCGCGGCCGACTACCGCGCCAGGCTCGGCGTGGTGGACGGCGCCGTGCCGGCCGGGGTGGTCGCGCACGCATCCGTCGCGAATGGACCGTCGCCGTTCCACGTGGACGACTGGACGCGCTCTCACCCTTTGCCCGCCTGAGCTTCCCCGAGGACGACAGCTGCTTCGGGCAGCACTCCACTGTGGATGAACACCGCGAGGACCTGCCCGCCCGCCGCTTCGACCGCGTGCTCACCTCGCGGTACTGGAACCCGTAGGCCGAGAGCAGGTGCCGCACCCGCTCTCGGCCGAACCGCGGGAGTTCACCCACCATCGCCCTCGCCGGGCGTCTGAATCGGTTCGCACGCAAGAACGTGCGCACAGGTCGAAGATTCAACCACTCACTGAGCGGCAACACCGCGCGACGCTGCCCGCTCCGCGGTGTCGCCCGAGTGGGAGCGCGTTCGCACCCAGAGTGTCCTTTCGACACGGTGCCGTTCCCGCGTCCAGGTGGTTTACCGCGCAAGCATCATTTCCCGCTCTGCCCCGGGGTACTTCGCCAATGCGCTCCCGCGATCACGACGAGAACCACGAACGAGCCAGGAGGAAACAATGCTTGAGCAGGCAGGCGCAATGCGTAGAATTCTTCTGCTGACGGTCGCACTTCTCACCGCGGCGACCGGGACGCCGGCCCTGGCCGCACCGGACGCCGCCCCCGCGGGGCGCTCGCAGTCCTTCTGGCTCCACCTCAACAGCACCCCGGTCTCCGACGCCACGATCGCCACGGAGGCGAAGCGGCGCGCCCACGTCGTGCTCAACGCGTGGGAGGGCGACCTGCTGCGCAAGCTCAAATCAGCGAACCCCGCCGTCAAGGTCTACGTCTACAAAGACCTCTCGTCCACCAGGTCCTACGCGTGCAAGAACGGCGTCGACGACGCCCAGATCCCCACCGGGCTCGGCTATTGCGACGTGCGGGCGAAGAACCCCGACTGGTTCCTGCGCGGAACGAGCGGAAAAGAACTCGTCTACTCCGGTTACGAAGGCCACTGGCAGATGGACGTCGGAAATCCGGCCTACCGGAAAGCGTGGGTGAATGCCACGGTCGCGAACGCGAAGTCGACCGGATTCGACGGTGTGTTCCTGGACAATGCGCTGTTCACCTGCGACGCCTACCATCCGGGGGAATGCCCGGCGAAATATCCTGACAACGCGTCGATGCAGGCCGCCTACAAGGGGATGCTCGCCGAGGTGAAGGCGGGCTTCTCCGCCGCCGGGCTGACCTCCGTCGCGAACCTCGCCAACGCCCGTCTGCAGCAGGGCGGCTGGGAGGCCTACAGCCAGTACGTCGACGGCGGGTTCGACGAGTGGTGGCTCGCGTTCTCGAGCCAGCGCCTGCTCGAGGACTACGACCAGGGCTGGCGCAAGCAGGTCGCCCAGATCGCCACCAACGAGGCGAGCGGCAAGATGACCTGGGTGCAGCCGCACTTCACCGTCGGTGACCAGAAGGCCTTCCGGTACGCCCTGGCCAGCCTCTACATGACCACCGGTGGACGCGCGTCGATCTCGGAGATCGCCCAGACCGACGGCTACGGCGACCCGACGCCGTGGCACGCGGAGTACGAGTGGTACCTCGGCTACCCCGCCGGTGGCTACCGCTCGGTCGCGGACAAGGTGTACCGCCGCGACTTCTCCTGCGGTGTCGTGCTGGTCAACGCCAACCCGACCGGCAGCGCCGCCGTCACCGTCCCGGTGCAGCGCACCTACACCGACCAGGACGGCAAGCAGGTCAACTCGGTGAGCCTGCCCGGCACGTCCGGCGCGGTGCTGCGCGCGAACTGCTGACGGCGCGAGGCGTTCGAGGCCCGGGACCGCGCTCCCGGGCCTCGGACCCGTGTCAGGACTTGGAGTTCGTCACGTCACGGTGGTCACGACGGCCACCGTGACGGCGGCGGTGGACGCGGCGATGGCGGCCGCCGTCCTGGTCACCGCGGTGCTCACGGCCTGGGCGCCCCAGTTGCCGCCCTCCAGGGCCTTCGCCCGCCGGGCCACGTCGCCCGACCACGCGAGCCGGGGCCGCAGGGCCGGCAGGGCGCCGCTCGCGGACAGCAGGGCGGTCAGCGCCGCGGTGCGCGGGTCGGGCTCCACGCCGTCGACCAGCACGGCGCGGATCCGGTCGCGGACCTCCTCCTCGCGCCGGGTGTCGGCGGCGGGCAGCGACGTCGTGCGGAACAGGCCCAGCACGCGCTTCTCCTCGCGGCGCACCATGCCCTTGCCGACGAGCCGCTCGACGACGTCCTTCCACACCGGTGCGCCGATCTTGAGCAGCGTCGAGTCGACCGACCGCGGCTTCTCGGCGATCCTGTCCCAGCCGGACCGCAGGAGCGGGTCCTCAGGCGGCGTGTCCCCGGTCAGCACGACCTTGCGGTCCCGCACGTCCACCAGCCCCGCCAGGGCCAGTTCCACCAGCAGCGCGCCCCCCATCGTGTAGTGCAGGGTGCCCGCGGCGGCCGGTGTGCCGGACTCGTCGTCCATCAGCAGCAGGGCGAGGTCCTCGGCGATCAGCATGGTCTTCCCTTCCTCAGAGCCAGTCGTGTTCTCGTGCGAACCGAGCGGCTTCGTGCCTGGTCTTGGTCTGCGTCTTCTGCATGGCGTTCGAGAGGTAGTTGCGGACGGTGCCCTCCGCGAGGTGCAGGCGCAGCGCGATGTCCGCGACCGAGTAGCCCTCCCTGGTCGCCCGCAGCACGTCGATCTCCCGGTCGGTGAGCGGGCAGTCGTCGGCCACCGCGAGCGCGGAGACGTCCGGGTCGACCCACCGCCTGCCGCCGTGCAGGGCGGCGATCACCGACGTGATGTGCGCGGGGTCCGCGGACTTGCTGACGAACCCCTGCACGCCGAGCTTGAGGGCCTTGCGCAGCACGCCGGGGCGGGCGTGCCGGGTGAGCATGAGGATCACCTGGTCCGGCAATGCCCTGCGGATCTCCGCCACGGCGCCGAGGCCGTCCACGTTCGGCATCTCCAGGTCGATCACCAGCACGTCCGGCCGGTGCTCGAGCGTGGCCGCGACGGCCTGCGCGCCGTCCTCGGCCTCGGCCAGGACCGTGATGTCGCCCTCCATGGGCAGCAGCGCGGCCATCGCCTTGCGCAGCAATGCCTCGTCGTCGGCGAGCACCACCGTGGTCATCGCGCCGCCCCCGCCGGGAACACCGCGGAGGTGACGAACTCGGCGCCGTTCTGCGCGACCACCAGGTCGCCGCCCTCAACCGCGAGGCGTTCCCGGAGCGTGGACAGGCCGCGCAGCTCGGGCAGGACGTCCCCGGCCGCGCCGTCGTTGACGATCGTGATTCCCCGTTCCGACAACGTGATCCGCACCTGTCCCGCCTCGGCGTGCCGCAGGATGTTCGTGGTCGTCTCGCGCAGGACCTGCCCGAGCAGTTCGCCCGTGCGCCCGTTCACCGCCGCCTCCCTGGTGATCCGCACGCGGATTCCCGCGGCCTCGAACAGGTTCTTCGCGTTCTCGAGCTCGGCGGCGAGGGTGAGCCGCCGCTGCGCGTACGCGAGCTCCTTGGTCTGCTTGATCGTGTCGCCGACCAGGGCGTTGATCTCGCGCAGCTCCTCCTCCGCCCGGCCCGCGTCGCGCCGCACCAGCTTCTCGGCCAGCGCGGTCTTGAGCTTCACGACGTGCAGGGTGTGGCCCTGGATGTCGTGCAGCTCGCTCGCGAACCGGATGCGTTCCCGGGCCACGGCCAGCTCGGCCTCGTGCTCGCGCGCCTCGTCCAGCTCGGCGAGGATCTGGTAGAAGGCCTGGTTGGCGAACATGAACCCGAGCGTGAACACCAGCACACCGCCGGGCAGCAGGACGAACTGGAACGCCGTCCAGCCCGGGTCCCCCGCCGCCACGAGCAGCCTCAGCGCACCCGTGGCCGCGATGAACGCGACCGACGCCACCGCGGCGGGCACCCGGTGCCGGGGCATCCCCGGCACGATGAGCGGCACGACGACCGAGAGGCCGTAGAACGCCGTGGTGCTGCCCGTCACCAGCACGCCGAACAGCCACACGGCCGCGGCGACCGCCAGCAGGGGCACCGCGAACGCGAGGATCCTCTCCCGCGCCCACAGCACGACCGCGACCATGGACGCGGCCACGCCGGCGAGCAGCACCAGCGCCTCCCACCAGGTGGCGGAGTCGTAGGCGATCAGCATCGTCCCGACCGGAACGATCACCGCGAGCTGCGTGGTGATGTTCAGCCTGCTCATCCGGCCGCGGGCCGACGTGGTGTATCGGTGTCCACTGTGGCTCGCCGGCACCTCTGACTGTGTCACGACCTCAGTATTTCGCCGGGCGGGTGAGCGCACCAGTGACACCACGTCATGCCTTCGTGGTGACGTGGCGGCACTGCCGCGCGGCCCGCGCGACCGGTGGAATCGACCGCATGTCGACCACACCCGTCATCGAAGTGGACCGGTTGAACGTCCGGTACGGCTCCTTCCACGCCGTGCGGGACCTGTCGTTCCACGTGCGGCGCGGCGAGCTGTACGCGCTCCTCGGCACGAACGGTGCCGGCAAGACCTCGACGCTCGAGACCGTCGAAGGCCACCGCACGGCCACCTCGGGCACGGTGCGCGTCTTCGGGCAGAGCCCGGCGGACCGCGCCGCCGTGCGCCCGCGGATGGGGATCATGTTGCAGGACAGCGGGTTCACGCCCGACCTGACCGTGGCGGAGTCCGTCCGCCTGATCGGCGCCCTGACCCGCCGCACCGACCGCGCCGACCGGGTGCTCGACGTCGTCGACCTCGCCCGCAAGGCGGACACGAAGGTGTCGCAGCTCTCCGGCGGCGAGAAGCGGCGGCTCGACTTCGCCACCGCCGTCTACGGCTCGCCCGAGCTCGTCTTCCTGGACGAGCCCACCACGGGACTCGACATCCAGTCCCGCGACGACCTCTGGTCCACCGTGGACAGGCTGCGCGAGGACGGCGCCACGGTCGTGCTCACGACCCACTACCTGGAAGAGGCGCAGCAGCACGCCGACCGCATCGGGCTCATGCACCGCGGCCGGTTCCACCGCGAGGGCACGGTGGCCGAGCTGACCCGCACGCTGCCGTCCGTCATCCGCTTCGGCCTGCCGGCGCAGGCGCCCGCCCTCCCGCTGCCCGCCGCGCCCGGCGGCGACGACCGCCACGTCGTGGAGACGTTCGAGCTGCAGAAGGCCCTGGCGGTGCTGCTGCGCTGGGCGGAGGACCACGCCGTCGAGCTGCGGGACCTGGAGGCGGGACCGACCCGGCTCGACGACGTGTTCCGCGCCATCGGTTCCTGACCCTCTCCTCCCCGAAAGGACCCCCGCCGTGCGCCCCCTCTTCGCAAGCGAGCTCCTCCAGATCTTCCGCAACCGGTCGGTTCTGGTCACGAGCTTCGTCATGCCCATCGCGGTCAGCGCGTTCTTCCTCCACCAGCACGACCTCTTCACCCAGATCGGCAGCCTGGGCTACATCGCCGCGATCGTGATGTTCACCGTGACGGCGTTCGGCCTCTACGCGAGCTCGGTGACCACGCTCGCGTCCCGGCGCCAGAACCTGTTCCTCAAGCGCCTGCGCTCCACCGCCGCGAGCGACGCGGGCATCCTCACCGGGCTGGTGCTCCCGGCGACCGTGATCGCGCTCGTGCAGGTCACCGCGATCATGGCCGTGCTCGCCGCGGTCACCGAGGCGCCGGACAACCTCCCGCTGCTGGCCGCCGCGGTGCTCACGACCGCGGCGATGATGGTCGGCCTGGCCCTCGCCACCGCGGGCCTGACCAACTCGCCCGAGCACGCGCAGGTCACCACCCTGCCCGTGTGCCTCGGCGTCGTCGCGGTGGCGAGCTGGGTGGGCATCAGCGGGACCGAGGAGCTCACGCTGCTCAAGCGCCTGCTACCGGGCGGCTCGGCGACCGAGCTGGTCGTGAACGCGTGGACCGGCGGCGTCGCGGTCACCGACTCGCTGCTCCTGCTGGCGCCGACGCTCGCCTGGGTCGTCGTGGCCGCGGCGCTGGCCTCGCGCCTGTTCCGCTGGGAACCGCGCCGGTGACCTGGGGCCTGTCCGCCGGTCTCGCCCGCGACAGCCGCGGCCCTACGCCGCCGGAGTCAGCACCGTGCGGTCGAACGGCCCGCCGTGCGCCGCGGCGTGCGCGACCGCCTCGTTGACCTGGTTGAGGCCGAACGTGGTGATCCGCTCGGGAGCGAGGTCGAGGGCACCGGAGGCGATGAGCCGGATCATGCCCACGTTCGCCGAGCGCGGGTACATCCACTGCCCGCGCACGGTGATCGAGTTGCGCATGATCCACGGGTACGGCAGGGCGAGGTCCGCGCCGCCGAGCATGCCGACGCCGCCCATCAGCACGACCCGTCCTTGCTCGCGCACGGTCATGGCCGCCGTCCGCGCGACCGAGCTGGGCGCCTGGGGCGGGAGGAGGTCGAGCACCAGGTCGACCGGGCCGTGCTCCCCCATGGCCGCCCGGTCGGCGTCGTCGTCGCCGGTGAGCTCGACCGGGCTCACCCGCGTGCCGAACCGGTCGGCGAGCAGGGCGAGCGCGGCCTGGTTGCGGCCGGGGACCACCACGTGGCCCGCGCCCATCGCCAGCGCGACGGCCACGGCGCTGCTGCCGAGGTTACCGGTCGCGCCGCTGACCAGCAGCGTCTCCCCCGCCGCGAGGCCGCCCGCCAGCAGTCCGCCGTAGGGGATGGTGTGCACGCTCAGGGCGGACCAGCGGACCGGGTCGGCCGAGGCGGGCAGCGGGTGGACGTTCTCGGTGGGCACCCGCATCAGTTCGGCGAACGACCCGTCGTGCAGGTGCCGGGCCAGCCGCGCGCCGCCCTCGCCGCGCGAGCTCCAGCCCTGCAGGGTGATGTCGGGCGTCAGCGCGTCGTCGCGGGCGCGCACCGTGCAGTCGCACCACACCAGGTCGCCGGGGCTGAGCTTCGTCGCGTCGGGGCCGGCCGACACCACCCGGCCGACACCGCCGACCCCCGGCACCACGGGTGGTTCGAGGGGGTAGCGCCGTTCGCCGCTGAACACCTCGTCCGCGTACGGGGGCACGCCGGTGGCGAGGACCTCGACCACCACCTCACCGCCGCCGGCCTGGGGGTCGGGTGCGTCGAGCACCTCGAGCGGGGAACCGAACGCGGTCAATGTCGCTGCTCGCACGGAAGAACTCCTCCTGGTCTCGTTCCCCTTCGACGGTAGGAGCGCGACCGGCATGCGGGAAGCGAAGATCCGGCATCTCTGGTATGCGTGTGCAGCATGGACCTGTCGAGCGCGAACCTGCGCGTGCTGTGCCAGATCGCCGAGTCCGGCAGCTTCACCGCGGCCGCCGCCCAGCTGGGCTACACGCAGTCGGCGGTGTCCCGGCAGGCGATCGCGCTCGAGCGCGGCACGGGCGCCACCCTGTTCGAACGGCGTCCCGACGGCGTGCGGCTCACCGGCGCCGGGCTGACGCTGCTGCGCCACGCCCGCGCGATCCTCGCGTCCGTCGACGCCGCCGGCCGCGACCTCTCCGGCGAGCCCGGCGCGGAGGTGGTGCGGCTGGGCATGATCCTGAGCGCCGGCCCGGTGGTGCTGCCCGCGGCGCTGGCCCGGCTCGCCACGACGGCGCCGTGGATCCGGGTCACCACGAGGGAGGGCACCACGCCGGGACTGGCGCGGGCGTTGCGGACCGGGTCGATCGACCTCGCCGTGCTGACGTCCCGGCCGCCGCACCGGCCGCCGGACGGCGAGTCGCCGCGGCTGCACGTGACGACCGTCCGGGACGTGGAGCTCCTCGTCGGCGCCTGCGCCACGGGCCCGTTCGCGGGACGCACGTCCGTCCACGTCGACGAGCTCGCCGGGGTGCCGTGGATCGCCACGCCGTCGGCGACCTCCGAACCGCTGCTCGGCGTGTGGCCGGGCCTGCCGGGACGGCCGCGGATCGTGCACAGCGCACGGGACTGGCTCACCAAGCTGCACCTCGTAGCCGGGGGCTTCGGCGTCACCACCGTGCCGGAGCAGCTCGCGGCGGTGCTGCCTCCCGGTGTGACCACCCTGCGGGTCGAGGGCGCGCCGCCGGAGGTCCGCCGGGTGCTCGTGGCACGGCTCCCCGGCCCGGCCACCCCCGCTCTCGCGGCCGTGACGGCGGCGATCACGGAGTCCGGTTGGGCGATGCGCACCAGGACTCGGCCGGAGTGGCTGGAGAACTGAGCGAAGGGCCGCCTTCGCGACGAAGACGGCCCCTCGTTCACCCGACGTCCTAGGACGCCAGCGGTGTGTCACCCGGGACACCCCAGGCGACGCTGAACTGGTTGCGCACGAACCACTGCCCGGTCGACGGCCGCCAGACCGCGACGTCGCCGATCCCGTCGCCGTCGTAGTCACCGGGCACCGGGACGTCGCCCTGCTGCCCCCACTGCACGGCGGGCTTGCCGTTGAAGAACCACTGGCCCGTCGACGGGCGCCACACCGTCAGGTCGAAGCCGCCGTCGCCGTCGTAGTCGGCGACCACCGGCACGTCGCCGTTCTGCCCCCACGGGAAGGAGACGACGACACCGAACGGGCCGAAGTAGTGCCAGGTCCCGGTCGACGGACGCCACACGGCGGCCTGCGCGCGGCCGTCGCCGTCGTAGTCGCCGGGAACGGGGACGTCGCCCTGCTGGCCCCACTGCTGCGTGAACTGGTTGTGCACGAACCACTGCCCGGTCGACGGCCGCCAGACCGCCACGTCGGTCAGCTCGTCGCCATTGTAGTCACCGGGCACCGGGACGTCGCCCGCCTGGCCCCACGCGACGGTGAACTGGCCGTTGACGAACCACTGCCCCGTCGACGGACGCCACACGGCGACATCGGTCTCGCCGTCGCCGTTGTAATCGCCGGGCACGGGAACGTCGCCCTGCTGGCCCCACTGGGTCGTGCTGGTGTTGCGCACGAACCACTGGCCCGTCGACGGGCGCCACACCGTGGTGTCGGTGACCTGGTCGTCGTTGTAGTCGCCGTCCGGGCCGCCGAAGGTGGAGCGCGAGTTGAGCAGCGCGTTCGGCGAACCCGCGCCGGCGTTCACCACGACGTCCTTCGTGGACTCCACGACGACCAGGTCGTACCAGACACCGATCGTCGAGGCGTTCGGGTGCCGCTGCAGGTGCAGCGCGGCCACGCCCGCGGCGTGCGGTGCGGCCATCGACGTCCCGCTGAGCACCCTGGTGGCGCTGTCGCTCGCGTTCGACGCCGACGTGATGTCGTCGCCCGGGGCGAACAGGTCCACGCAGCTGCCGAAGTTGCTGCCGCCGCTCGACCAGTCGGTCGGCCGGACGTCGTCGCGGTCGGTGGCGCCGACCGTGATCGCGTTCGGCGTCCTGGCCGGCGAGGTCGTGCAGGCGTCGGCGTTCGAGTTGCCCGCGGCGACCGCGTACGTAACGCCGGAGGCGATCGAGGTCTCGACCGCCGCGTCCAGCGCCGCGCTGGCTCCCCCGCCGAGGCTCATGTTCGCGACGGCGGGGCGCACGGCGTTCCGCGTCACCCAGTCGACACCGCTGATGACCCCCGAGCTGGTGCCGTTCCCGGAGCAGTTGAGCACCTTGACCGCGACCAGGCGCACGGCCTTGGCGACGCCGTGGGTGGCTCCGCCGATGGTGCCCGCCACGTGGGTGCCGTGGCCGTTGCAGTCGGTGTTGTTGTTGTCCCCGGTGGTGTTGGTGCCCCAGCTCGCCCGTCCGCCGAAGTCGGTGTGCGTCGTGCGGATGCCCGTGTCGATGACGTAGGCGTGCACGTTGCGGGCACCGGAACCGCTGGAGACGTACTGGCCGTTCGACCGCCCGGTGATCTGGTCGAGCCGGTCGAGTCCCCACAGCGCCGGCGGTGTCGCCTGGGTCGCGTCCGCGCCGACCTCCGCGTCCTGTTCGACGTAGGCGACCCTCGGATCCGCCGCGATCCTCCGCGCGGTCGTCTCGCTCGCGCCGAGGGCGAACCCGTGCAGCGCGTGCTGCCAGGTCTGCCCGACTTCACCGCCACCGCTCCTGGTGACGATGTCCGCCGCGGTGTCCGCGGTCCGCGCCCTCTCAGTGGCGCCTTCCTTGAACACCACGACATACCTGCCGGCGATGGTCTTCGACCCCGTGCCGACGCGGATGTCCCCCTCCGCCACCGCGGGCGTCGCCAGCACCGCCGTCGCCAGCACCGCCGTCGCGAGCGCCGCGACGGCGAGACCGAGCGCCGGCCCGCGGCGTCGTCTTGATGAGTGCAGCAATTCCGTCCTCCCCACGAAATCCCACCTGTGGACCTGTCCCCCGACGTCCGTGCAGAACGGTGCCCGCCGGGAGCCGCCGGGGGCGAGGAAAAGCGACGGAGTTTCCGGGGAACTTCCGCTACGGTCGCCCGATGGGTTCGCCGAGCCCGTTCGCCGAGCTGCTGCGCCGCCACCGGGCGAACGCCGGGCTGAGCCAGCTCGAACTGGCCGGGCGCAGCGGGATCAGCGACCGCGCGCTGCGCGACCTCGAGCGGGGCAGGCGCGTGCCGCGGGCGCAGTCGGTGCGGCTGATGGCGGCCGCGCTGGCACTGGCCGGGGACGACCTCACCGCGTTCCTCGCCGCGGCCCGCCCCGACGCGGTGCCCGCCCGGTTCCCGGCGCCGAGCTCCGGCGGCGGCCTGCTCGGGCGGTCGGACGAGCTGAGGTCGTTGCTGGACCTGGTGGTGGCGGCGCGGCACCGGCTCCTGACGGTCACCGGTCCCGCGGGGGCCGGCAAGTCGCGCATCGCCGCCGAACTGGCCGCGGTGCTGACCGGCCGCACCGACCTCGTCGTGCGCACGCTCGACCTGTCCGCGGTCACCGACGTCGCGCTGGTCGGCGACCTGGTCGCGGACGCGCTCGGCTGCGGGCCGTCCCGGCTGGCGCCACCGGACCGGGTCGCGGCGCACCTGCGCGACCGGCGGGTGGTGCTGGTGGTGGACCGGTTCGAACAGCTCGTGGACGCGGCGGCCGACCTCGCCGCGCTGCCCCGCCGGTGTCCGGGGCTGACCGTGGTCGTCACGAGCCAGCGGCCGCTGCGGGTCCGCGACGAACGCGTGGTCCCGTTGGCGGGCTTGCCTTCCGGCGCCGCGGCCGAGCTGTTCGCCCGCCGCGCCCGGCTGGAGGCCCCGCTCGACGCGGAGGTCCAGGCGGCCGTCGAGACCATCTGCCGCCGGGTCGACCACCTCCCCCTCGCGATCGAGCTGGCGGCGGGCTGGGTGCGGTTGATGAGCCCGGTGGACCTGGCCGGGCGGCTCGGGCACGGGTTGCGCTACCTCACCGACGGCGATCGCGACCTGCCGGTGCGGCACCGGTCGCTGCGCGCGGCGATCGAGGCCTCGCTGGGCCTTGTCACCGCTCGGGCGCGCGCCGTGTTCCGCTGCCTGGGCGGGTTCGACGGCGGTGTCCGGCTGATCGACGTGGAGGCCGCGCTGGGGCCGTCGCTCGCGGAACTGACCGAACTGGTCGACATCAACCTGGTCCGGACCGAGCCGGACGGCGGCTCGTCGCGGTACGCGCTGCCGGACACGGCCGCCGAACTGGCGAGGGAACAGCTCGTCGCGTCGGGGCAGGCCGACGACGTCCGCAGGCGGATCGCCCTGCACTACCTGGAAGAGCTGCGCGCCGAGTCGGCGTTCGGCGCCCTCGACGCCGCCAACCTCCGCGCCTCGGTGCGCTGGGCGGCGGCCGAGGACCCCGCGCAGCTGGACGCCGGCGTCGCGATCGCGCTGGTGCGGTTCTACGAGGCCACCGGCCGCCTCGGCGAGGGCGCGGAGCTGCTCGGCCAGGTGGGCGCCGGTGGCGTTCCGGCGCTGCTGCTCAGATCCGGCCAGCTGGCGGCGTTGCGCGGCGACCTGGACGCGGCGGCCGGGACCGCGCGGCGCGCCCTGGCGGCGACCACGCCGGACGACCACGCCACCCGCGCCGCCGGGCTCAGCCTGCTCGGCCAGGTCGCGGTGGAACAGGGCACACCGCGCGAAGCCTTGGCGCACCTGAGGTCCGCGCTCGCCGTCGCCCGGCGCTCCGGCGACGACGTGACGCTCGGCCGCGTGCTCAACAACCTGTCGTCGGTGTCCTCGGAGCTCGGCCGGACCGAGGACGCCCTGCGGCAGCTGGAAGCCGCGCTGGCGGCCAAGGAGCGCGCCGGGGCCGGACCGGTGGAGCTGGGCCGCACGCTGTTCAACCTCGCCTTCCTCTCCCTCGACCTCGGCGACACCGCCGCCGTGGTCCGCCGGGCCGAGCAGGCCGTGCCGCTGCTCACCGCCGGCGGCCACACGCTGCTGGCGGCGTTCACCTCGGTCACCGCGGCCGTGGCGCTGCTCGGCTCCGACCCCGCGACGGCGTCCGCGGCGCTGCGCCGCACCGACCGGTTGCTGGCGGACACGGCCGAGGAGAACGGCAACGACCGCGTCGAGGCGACGGTCCGGCTGCGCGCGAGCGTGGTCCGGCACGCGCTGGGCGACGCCGCGGCCGGGTGGCGCGAGCTGGCCGAGACCCTGCGGACCTCGATGAGCCGCACCACCCGTGACCGCGACGCCGTGGCGGAGGCGCTGGACCTGCACGCGAGCCACCTGTGCGCGCGTGCGCCCGAACCGGCCGCGGCGCTGCTGGGGGCGGCGGACCGGTGGCGGCGCAGGAAGATCACGCCGTTCGTGGCCGCCGCGCGCGACCGGGCCGCCGCCGCGGGGCAGGCGGCGCTCGGCCGGGACCGCTGGGCCGAGCGCCTGGCCGCGGGCCGTGAGCTCGGCGACGCGGACCTGGCGGCCTTCGTCGCCGGGCTCGCCGGTCAGGCTCCGCTGTAGCTGAGCCAGTCGAGGTTGATCCGCCCGTTGTCGCCCGAGCCGTAGGAGAACGTGACGACCGGGTCGCTGCCGCTCACCGGAACACCGTCGAAGGTGACGGTGCCCCAGGCGTCCCAGCTGTCGGCGACCTTCGGGAAGCTCACCTGCCGCACGGCGCGGCCGTCCACCGACATCGTCATCGTGCGGGTGTCGCTGTTGCCGTTGGCGTACCGCAGGGTCACCGAACCCGTGCCCTGGCCCGAAGACGACCGGTGCACCGTGAACGACGACGAGGCGCCCTCGGCCCACAGCCCGTCGACGAACGCGCGGCCGGAGTAGCCGGTGTGGTTGACGTTCGTCTTGACACCACCGGTGTTGCGCGCGTCCTCGGCGTCGAGCCGGGCGGGGCTGGGGCAGCCGGCGACCGGTCCGCCGATGTCGGAGCACCGGTCCTGCGCGTCGGCGACGCCGTCACCGTCGCGGTCGCCCGCGGCCGCGCCCGTCAGCGTGATCTCGACGGTGTGCGCGCCCTTGAGCGTGGCGGGGATCTCGGCGCGCGACGGCTGCCCGTCGACCTTGACGGAGCCGATCGTCGTTCCCGCGCCGCGCAACGTGATCGTCAGGTCCGCCTCGCGGTAGCGCAGGTTCTGCAGCGTCACGTCGCCCCAGCCCGCGGGCAGGTTCGGCGCGAAGGCCAGTCCCCGGTCGGTGTAGCGCAAGCCGAACAGTCCGGTGTGGACCATGTCGAGGAACGCCGTGGCGGACCAGGTCTGGTCGGGTTCCGAGCCCCAGTGGAACTTCACCGTGTCGCCGAGCCGCTGGTAGCCGCCGTCGACCACGCCGGTGCTGCCGTTGTAGATCTCCCAGTAGCCGCTGTTGTTGTTGGCGAGCTTCGCGAGCCGCGTCACCTCGCCGGCGAACAGGGTCTGGTTGCCCTGCCGTGCCACCGCCTTGGCCCACAACCCCTGCACGAGCGGCCAGACGATCGCGTTGTGCCGACCGGGCTGCGCCTCGGAGTAGCGGTCCCAGTGCGGGAACGTGTCGGGCATGCCCCAGGTCATCAGGCGGGCGCGGCTCATCACCGACTGCGCCTGCGCGGGACTCGCGATGTCGAAGAGCAGCGCGAACGCGAGGCCGGTGCCCTCCTGGTACGCCCCGGGCGTTCCGTCGGCGAGGAGCTGGTAGTTGTAGAGGCCCGTCTGCGCGTTCCAGAAGTACCGGTTGATCGCGGTCTTGAGCGCCGCGGCCCTGGTCCGGTACCCGGCGGCCTCGCCCGCCCGTCCCAGCCGCTCGGCCATGTTTGCGGCGTTGAGGTAGGCGGCGTGGTAGACCGCGTTGGTGCTCAGGTACATCCCGCTCGCGACACCCGGCCACGGCATGCTGCCGGTGCTGACGGACTCGGTCGCGTCGGCGGGCGGCGCGGGATAGCCCGCGATGCCGTCGTTGAAGAACGAGGCACCGGTGAACAGCCCGTAGGTGGCGTTGAACCCGGCGGTGCCCGCGCGTTCCCTGATCGCCAGCGTGTTCCTGGCGGCCTGGTAGGCGTTGTCGAGGAACGGCTGGTCCCCCGTGACGAGGTAGTGGTTCCACGCGGCGGTGAGCCAGATGACCTGGTCCCACTGCTGGTCGTCCTGCTGCACGCGCAACGCGCCGGCGGAGTCCTTGTCGACGACGGCCCACAACGTGTTCCGGGCGACGGCCGGGGTCAGCTGACTGGCCGCGTTCCAGCTGTTGATCGAGGCGTCCCGCGTCCACGGCTGCTGGTATCCCCCGCCCGCGCGGACGAAGCCGGTGGCGGGGTCCATCAGGCCGCTCTTGTTGTAGCGCGAGTCGTAGCCGAGCGTGTTGACGCGCACCAGGTTGTCCAGCGCCGCCGCGTAGGCGTTGCCGTACAACGCCTGGCTGAGCGGGTGCGCGAACCGCAGCGCGGGCGTGGTGGCCGCTGTCGCCGGTGGGGCACCGGTGACCACGCCGACCATCGTCGTCAGGGCTAGGAGAACACGACCGATCCGCCGCCTCGGGCTCATCCGGTGCACCTTTCCCGGCACCGGACCCGACCGGAGCCGTGGCTGGCAGTGCACCACGGAACCGCGATCACGGACCGTGTCAGCGCGATTCCTGTCCGCTTGTGTCAGGTCTGGACAACTCGCGGCCGACGACTGGCGGGGCCCGGCCGCGGGTACACCGGGCCATGAGCGAAACCAGTGCGACGGACGTGCTCCAGGACGGCTTCGACCGGGTCCGGCAGGCGGTGGAACGGGTGCTGGACGGCCTGACCGAGGAGCAGCTCACCCACCGGGCCGGCGGCTCGGCGAACTCGATCGCCTGGCTGGTCTGGCACCTCACCCGCGTGCAGGACGACCACGTCGCCGACCTGGCGGGCACCGCCCAGGTGTGGACCGGCGAGGGCTGGGCCGAGCGGTTCGCGTTGCCGCTGCCCGCCGAGGACACCGGCTACGGGCACGACTCCGGCCAGGTCGCCGCCGTGGCCGCGACGGCGGAGGAGCTGCTCGGCTACCACCGGGCCGTGCACGAGCGCACGAGGGCCTACCTGAGCGGGGTGCCGAACGCCGACCTGGCGGACGTCGTCGACGAGGCGTGGGACCCGCCGGTGACGCGGGTGGTGCGGCTGGTCAGCGTGATCGAGGACGACCTCCAGCACGCCGGGCAGGCCGCCTTCGCGCGCGGGCTGCTGCCGCGGGGCCGGGTGTGATGCCTGGGGAGGCCGATCAGCCGGGTGACGGTCCGGCGGCGACGGCGCCGCCGGATGCGCGCGGTGGGGCCTTGCGGGCTGGAGGGTCACCGCGCGCGACACCTGGTAGGAGCTCGTCGCGCCGGGCCGCAGGGCTCGGCGTGACCAAGCGTGCCGCGGGGCGTCGAACGGCCCCGCGGGACAGGCCCTAGAACTTCGACAGGACGTTGTGGTTCCACCACAGGTCGAGCTTGTCCAGGACGTCGATGTCGCCCTTCTTCTTCAGCACGCCGATCGTGAGGGTCTTGGTGTCGACCCACCAGACCTGCGCCTCGCCGTCGGCGAGGAAGCACGTGGTGAACTCGCCCTCGAGCGGGCCGGAGGTGTCGCGGTAGAAGAGCGCGTAGTGGATGGCGTCGACCTTGGGGCGGCAGCCGCCGCGGTCGTCGCGGCGCGGGATGCCCCTGCTCGTCACGACGGCCTGGAAGAACGCGTCCTGCTTGGCCCGGTCGCCGAAGAGCAGGAACTCGGCCGCCTCCGGCGGGGGCGCGAACGGGTCGTTGTCGGGCACCGTCCCGCAGCGCACGGCGGCGACCGCGGCCTGGTCCGGCTTGATCGGCAGGCACAGGTTCGAGGTCTTGTAGACCTGCGGCAGGGCGGCCACCAGCGCGTCGTCCTGCGGCGACCTCGTCGTGGTGGTCGTGGACGTCGTGGTGGTCACGCTGCTCTTGCCGTTGCTCGAACTGGCCGGAGTGCTGCTCGTGGTGACGCTGGTGGAAGTGCCGGAGCCGAGGAACTTGTCGCCGGTCGTGGCGATCAGCACGGTCGTGACGATCACCGCCACGACCGCGAGGACGCCGCCGGCCAGGGCGGCGCGCTTGCCCGGCGAGGTCGCGCGGGACGGCGGGTAGGGCTGCGGGCGGACGGGCTGCGGGCCGGTCGTGAGGTGCTGGAAGGAGAGCGGGCCGGACTGGGGTGTCGTCGGGCGCGGGAACTGCGGGGCCGGCTGGGGTCCCGAGGCAGGACGGGGGAAGCCGCCCGCCAGCGGGGGACGGCCGCCGGCGGGAGCGCCCGGCACCGCCTGACCACCGGGAGGCGTGGCCTGGTTCGGCACCCCACCGGAAGGCGCGGCCTGTCCTGGCATCCCACCGGAAGGCGTGGCCTGACCCGGCACACCGCCGAGTGGTGTCGCCTGGCCCGGCACCCCACCGGATGGGGTGGGCGGCGCGAGTCCGGGCTGCCCCCCGGCCGGCGTCGCGGGAGCGGCGAGGCCCGGCAGTCCGGCGGGCGCCACGAGTCCCGGCTGTCCCCCGGCGGGCGTCGCGGGCGCGGGGCGCCCGGCGGGAGCGGTCAGCGCCTCGGCCGCCGCCAGCGCCAGCGCGCCGGCCGTGGCGTAGCGGGCGGCGGGGTCCTTGGCCATGCCCCTGGCGATGACGCCGTCGAGCGCGGGCGGCACGGCCGGGTTGAGCGGGGACGCCCTGGGCGGTTCCTCCCGCATGTGCGCCCAGATCTGGGCGGCGGTGCCGTCCGCGGTGAACGGGCGGCGGCCCGCCACGCAGGCGAACAGCACGCACGCCAGCGCGTAGACGTCCGCGCGGCCGTCGACCGGGCCGCTCTCGAAGCGTTCCGGGGCCATGTAGTCGAGGGTGCCGACGACCGAGCCGGACGCGGTCAGGCTCGTGGCCGCCGGGGACGAGCTGCGGGCGATGCCGAAGTCCACCAGGTACACGAAGTCGCCGGCGGTCACGAGGATGTTCGACGGCTTCACGTCGCGGTGCACCAGGCCGTCGGCGTGCGCGGCGTCCAGCGCGCTCGCCACCTGCTCGACGATGCGCACGGCCCGTGCGGGGTCGAGCGTGCCCTGCTCGATCAGGTCGGACAGGTCCGCGCCCTCGACGAGCCGCATGTCGAGGTAGAGGCGGTCGTCGATCTCGCCGTAGGCGTGGATCGGGATGACGTGCGGCTCGCGCAGGCGGGCGACGATCTGCGCCTCGCGGCGGAAGCGGGCGCGGTAGTCCTCGTCGTCGTGGTAGCCGGGCGACAGCCTCTTGAGCGCCACGAACCGGTCGTGCGCCGTGTCGTAGGCCCGGTGCACCTCACCCATCCCACCGCGACCGAGCAGTTCCTCGATCCGGTAGGGCCCGAACGTCTCTTCCGTCATCGTCCTCGTGTCCCGAGCGCCTTGTCCGTCTGAGTCGACGCGCGCCGACCGCCGCGGGTTCCGACGGGAGCAGCCTACAAAGTTGCACACCGACAGGTGTGCGAAAGGCGTGATCGCGCCTCATCCGTTCGGACCTCGTGACGGGACCGGGTGGGCGAGGGCGCGGGACGGAGAACGGGCGGACCCGGCCGTTCGAGTCGAACGACCGGGTCCGCTGTGCCGACTGTCCTCGCCCGGCTCACCTCGCCTTGAGCGGCAGGACACGCGACAGCGTCGGCACCGTGGCGGCGGCCACGACGAGGTGCATGAGGATCAGCGCGAGCGAGTTCACGAGCGTGGCGCCGCCCGCCATGATGCCCAGGTCGGGGATCCAGGAGAGCACGACGACCACCGGCACGAGGACGCGCAGCACGCGGCGCGGGTCGGCGACGAAGCGGCGCACGAGGTACCAGCCGAGCGTGCCGAGCAGGATGCCGATCACGGTGGCCGGCGCGTACTCGGCCAGCGCGAGGCCCTTGCGGTCGGCGCCGGCGGGGATGATCTTGCCCGCCACCAGGGCGATCAGCGCGTTGACCGCGATCGAGACCACCGCGGCCCCCAGCAGGCCGACGACGACCTCTCCGGTGCTGGGGGCGAGAACGGACGAACGTGCGGGGAGGCTGGTGTCGGCCATGGGCCCTGTCCTTCGCTAGGCTGAATTGCAAGTCTTCACTTGCACACCAGGGTGCCACCGGGCGCACACTGAATGCAAGTGAGCACTTGCATCGATTGCCGATCGAGGAGGGTGAGTGGCCGGCCGGGTGTCCGACGAGGCGGTGTTCGACGCGGTGCTGAAGGTGGTCGCCGAGCAGGGGTACGAGCGCGCGACCACCCGCGCGATCGCCGAGGCCGCCGGGATCAACGAGGTGACGCTGTTCCGGCGGTTCACCTCGAAGGAGAACCTGCTGCGGCAGGCCGTGCGCAGCAACTTCACCGGCTTCTCGCTCGACCTCGACGCGCCGGGCGACGACGTCGAGGCCGACCTGCTCACGATCGTGAGCTACTACGCGCGGCTCTACGAGACGCGCGGCGGCGTGGTGCTCACCCTGATGCGGGAGGCGAAGTTCAGCCCGGACGTGGCCGCGGTGCTCGCCGAGCCGGAGGCGCTGCTCGAGAAGGTGGACGAGGTCGTGCTGCACCACCAGCGGCGGGGCGCCCTCGTCGTGGAGCCGCCGCGGCACACGTTCTTCGCGCTGGTGGGACCGCTGATGATGCGGTCGTTCGCCCGGCGGGTCGACCGGCGGGCCACGCAGCAGCCCGCCGACCCCAAGGCGGTGGTGCGGCGCTTCCTGGAGGGACACCGCCCCGAAGCACTCCCCTGAGCACCGCCCGACCGCGCGAAAGCCTTGGCGGCCAATGCATTCAACGGACTGCGGGCGACGAGGCGCACTCGGTAGCGTCGCGGCCGGGGCGGTTGCCCGGAGCGCGCGGGACGACGGGGGCCTGATGGACGTCATCGAGCACATCTACCTGCGGTACGACCAGTGGCACCGTCCCACCGCCCGGTTCAGCTGGCCGGTCATGGAACTGTCCCCGCGGGACACCGCGCCCCGGCCCGGCACCTTCGACGTCCTGCTGCACCAGCGCACGTGGCAGGTGCTCCTATGCGCCACCTGGGCGAGCTGGGCCGCCTGGGTGCTCGGGTCGCTGGTCCACGTGCTCCCCGGACCTCACCCGGCGATGATCGGTCTCTTCGTCTTCCTGGGCCTGGCGAGCGACCTCTACACCTACGCCGTCGTCAGGCGGGAGATCCGCCGGCGACGGCTGTCGCCTCGCCGCTGACGGCGAGCCAGTCGAGCTCGGCCGCGAGCACGCCGAGCTGGAACCGCGACTGCACGCCGAGCATCGACTGCAGGCGAGCGATCCGGCGGTTCAGCGTGCGCAGGCTGACGTCGAGCTCCCGGGCGATCGCGCGATCGGTCGCGCCCGTCCGCATGAGCTGCAACAGGTGCTGCGTCGCCGCCGTGGGCTCGTTGCGCACGGCCACGGCTCCACTCGGACGTCCTGCTCTGGGGCGTGGTACCGCGACCACGATCCCCGCTGTTACGTGGGCCACAGTCATGAGGTGACGGTAGGGCGGACTATTGGCGACTGTCAATCAAAAGTCGGTCCTTCGATGTCATATCGCAACCGACTTCAGGTTGGACGTCGCCATTACTCGTGCGCCGCACGGCTGCACCTGCGCAGGACATGCGAAAGGCCTCCGTGCCGCGCAGGAATCCCTGCACGGCACGGAGGCCTTCGGAGAACGGCGTCTACGGGGCGGAGAACTGCACCTCGGCCGCGGCGACCTCGCCCAGCCGGGCGTCGAGCACCTCCGGCGACAGGACGTGCCGCACCACCATCGCCGCCGCGCCCAGCGCCCCGGCGGTGACCCCGGCGCCCGACGCGACGATCCGGAGGTTCTCGGTGGCGAGCGGCAGCGACCGGCGGTAGATCGACTCGCGCACGCCCGCCAGCAGCATCTCCCCCGCCTCTGCGAGCAGGCCGCCGATGACGACGAGCGACGGGTTGAACATGCTCACGCACCCGGCGAGCACCTCGCCGATGTCGCGCCCGGCCTGCCGCACGACCCGGCCCGCCTCGAGGTTCCCGCCGCGGACCAGGTTGACCACGTCGGCCGTGGAGTGCGCGGGGTGGCCGAGCGCGCGCAGCTTCGCCGCGAGCGCGGGGCCGGCGGCCACGGCCTCCAGGCACTCGGTGTTGCCGCACCGGCACAGCACCTCGGCGCCCTGGGGCACCCGGATGTGCCCGAGGTCGCCCGCCGCGCCCGCCGCGCCGCGGTGCAGCACGCCGTTGCTGATGAGACCGGCGCCGATGCCCGTCGCCGCCTTCACCACGATCATGTGCCGCACGTCCGGGTGCGAGGCGGTGTGCTCGCCCAGCGCCATGAGGTTGACCTCGTTGTCGACGAGCACGGGCACGCCGAACTCCGCCGCGATCGCCGCCGGCACGTCGAACCCGTCCCAGCCCGGCATGATCGGCGGGTTGTTCGGCCTGCCGGTGGAGTGCTCGACCGGGCCCGGCAGGCCGATGCCCACGCCGACGATCTCCGCGGGCGCCACCGAGAGCAGCAGCGTGCGCCACGTCGTGGCCAGCAGCGACAGGATCGCCTCCGGCCCGTCCGCCACGTCGAGCTCGACCTGGTCGACCGCGAGCAGCCGGCACGCCAGGTCGGAGACCGCGACGGTCGCGTGCGTGGCGCCCACCTCGGCCGCCAGCACGTGGCAGGCGCCGGGGTTGAAGCCGAACCGGCCGGCGGGACGGCCGCCGGTCGACTCCCCCGTGCCGCTGTCGCTGACCAGGCCCGCCGCCACGAGCAGGTCCAGCCTGGCCCGCACGGTCGACCGGGCCAGGCCGGTGGCGGCCACGATCTCCGCTCGGGTGCGCGGGCTGCCGTCCATCAACATGCGCAGCACTGCGGCCGGCGATCCCGCCTCGACACCCAAGGTGCTCTCCATCGAACAATTGTCACATCGGCACGGACGACAGGACGAGGTCGCGTCAGCCGCCCGAGCTGAACGCGGCGTCGAACGCGGCCGACGGCGGGTCGAAGGCGTTGCGGCGGATGAACTCCAGCGCCTCGGGGGCACCGACGAGCCGGTCCATGCCCGCGTCCTCCCACTCGACGCTGATCGGCCCTTCGTAGCCGATGGTGTTGAGCATCCGGAACGACTGCTCCCACGGCACGTCACCGCGTCCGGTGGACACGAAGTCCCAGCCGCGCCGCGGGTCCGCCCACGCCAGGTGCGAGCCCATCCGGCCGTTGCGGCCGTTGCCGACCTGGCGCCGCGCGTCCTTGCAGTCCACGTGGTAGATCCGGTCGCGGAAGTCCCACAGGAACCCGACGGGGTCGAGGTCCTGCCAGACGAAGTGCGACGGGTCCCAGTTCAGCCCGAACGCCGGCCGGTGCCCGATGGCCTCGAGCGCGCGCACGGTCGTCCAGTAGTCGTAGGCGATCTCCGACGGGTGGACCTCGTGCGCGAACCGGACGCCGACCTCGTCGAACACGTCCAGGATCGGGTTCCAGCGGTCGGCGAAGTCCTGGTAGCCGGCGTCGATCATCGACTCCGGCACCGGCGGGAACATCGCGACGGTCTTCCAGATCGACGAGCCGGTGAAGCCCACGACGGTCTTGACGCCGAGCTTCGCCGCGGCCCGCGCGGTCATCTTCATCTCCTCGGCCGCGCGCTGCCGCACGCCCTCGGGGTCGCCGTCGCCCCAGTTGCGGGCGGACAGGATGCCCTGGTGCCGTTCGTCGATCGGGTCGTCGCACACGGCCTGACCGGTGAGGTGGTTGGAGATCGTCCACACCTTGAGGTCGTGCTTGGCGAGAATCGCGAGCCGGTCGGCGACGTAGTCGTCGTCCTCCGCGGCGCGCCACGGGTCGAGGTGGTCGCCCCAGCAGGCGATCTCGAGGCCGTCGTAGCCCCAGCCCGAGGCCAGCCGGCAGACCTCCTCGAACGGCAGGTCGGCCCACTGGCCGGTGAACAACGTGATCGGACGTGCCATCTCCGGTTCCCTCCCTAGACCTGCTGCCACGTGCGGGACGCCGCGCTGTCCTCGACGGCGGCGAGGACGCGCTGCACCCGCAGGCCGTCGGCGAACGTCGGCGAGGGGTCGATGCCCTCGGCGACCGCCCGCACGAAGTCGACGGCCTGGTGGGTGAAGCCGTGTTCGTACCCCAGACCGTGCCCGGCGGGCCACCAGGCGCCCACGTACGGGTGCTCCGGCTCGGTCACGATGATCCGGCGGAAGCCCGCGACGGACGAGTCCTCGGTGCCGTCGAAGAACTGCAGCACGTTCATGTCCTCGAAGTCGAACGCCAGGCTGCCCGCCGAGCCGTTGACCTCGATGCGCAGGGCGTTCTTGCGGCCGTTGGCGAACCGGGTCGCCTCGAACGAGCCGAGCGCGCCACCCGTGAACCGCGCCAGGAACAGCGCGGCGTCGTCCACGGTGACCGGCCCGGTCTCGTCGGAGGCGGTGCCGGACAGGCCGGAGTGGCTGGCCGCGAGCGGCCGCTCGGTCACGAACGTCTGCAGCGTGCCGGTCACCTCGGCGATGGTGTCGCCGAGGATGAACTGGGTGGCGTCGACGATGTGCGCGCCGATGTCGCCCAGCGCACCCGAACCGGCCTTCTCCTTGTCGAGCCGCCACGACAGCGGTGCGGCCGGGTCGACGATCCAGTCCTGCAGGTACTGCGCCCGCACGTGGTGGATCCGCCCGAGCCTGCCCTGCGCGACGAGGTCGCGGGCGAGGCCCAGGGCGGGCACCCGGCGGTAGGTGAAGCCGACCATGGCCCGCACGCCGCGCCGGGAGGCCCGCTCGGCGGCCTCCGCCATGGCGACGGCCTCGTCCACGGTGTTGGCCATCGGCTTCTCGCACAGCACGTGCTTGCCCGCGTCCAGGGCCGCGATCGCGATCTCGGCGTGCGTGTCACCCGGCGTGCAGATGTCCACGACGTGCACGTCGTCGCGTTCGAGGACGGACTTCCAGTCGGTCACGGCCTCCGCCCAGCCCAGGCGTTCGGCGGCGGCCCTGGTGCGGTCGGCGTCCCTGCCGGCGAGCACGGACATCACCGGCCGCGCCGGAAGGTCGAAGAAGCGCGGCGCGACCCGCCACGCCTGGGAGTGCGCCGCTCCCATGAAGGCGTGGCCGATCATGGCGATGCCCAGTGTCGTCGTCACGTGCGGTTCTCCTAGGACTCGAAGGCGGTCGGCAGGTAGCGGTCGACGTTGTCCTTCGTCACGACCGGCGCGTACAGCTGGACCTCGCGCGGGATCTCCACCTCGACCAGGTCGCCGAGGCTCTTCTCCTGCACCGCGAGCCGCGCGAGCCGGATGCCGTCCGCGCCCTGGGTGGACGGGTAGATGACGGTGGCCTTGTGCGGTCCGTTGTCCGCCTTGATCTCCCGCATCACGTTCGCCGAGCCGGCGCCGCCGACCATGAAGAACTCGTTGCGGCCGGAGTTCTTGACCGCGGCCGCGACGCCGACGCCCTGGTCGTCGTCGTGGTTCCAGATGGCGTCGATCTTGCGGGCGGCCTGCAGCAGGTTCGCGGCGGCCTTCTCCCCGCTCTCCACGGTGAACTCGGCGGCGACGCGGTTGGCCACCTTGAGCCCGCAGCCGTTGAGCGCGTCCGCGAAGCCCTTGCTGCGGTCCTGGGTCAGCGGCAGCGAGTCGATGCCCGCGATCTCCGCGACGACGGCGTCGGTCTTGCCCTTGAGCCGCTCGCAGACGTAGGTGCCGGCGGACACGCCCATGCCGTAGTTGTCGCCCAGCACCGTGGACCGGGCGGCGAACGGGCTGTCGAACTGGCGGTCGACGTTGATCACGGTGATGCCGGCCTTCATGGCCTTGAGCGCCACCGGGGTGAGCGCGGCGCCGTCGAACGGCAGCAGGACGATCGCGTCGACCTTGTCGTTGATGAACGTCTCGACCTGGCTGATCTGGAGGTTGGGGTCGTTGGTGCCCTCGACGACGCGCAGCTCGACGTCGGAGTACTTGCCGGCCTCCTTCTTGGCCGCGTCGGTGATCGCGGCCATCCAGCCGTGGTCGGCGGCCGGGGCGGAGAAGCCGATGACGACCTTCTTGCCCGGCTCGTCGTTGGCGACCTTCGCGCCGCCGCCCTGGTTGCCGCCGCCCTGGTTCTCGGGCGTGTTGCCCGTGCAGGCGGTGAGCGCCAGCGCGGAGGCGACGAAGAGAAGAGCGGTTCTCTTGAAGTGCATGGGTTTCTGGTCTCCTCGGGTGGCAGCGGTCGGGAGGGGCGGCGTCAAGCGCCGCTGCGTCGGGCGAGCCGTTGCTGCAGGAGGACCGCGACCACGATGATCGCGCCCTTCGCTACGGCCTGGGCGGAGATGGAGAGGTTGTTGAGGGTGAAGACGTTCGACAGCGTGGTGAAGATCAGGACGCCGAAGACGGTGCCCGCGATCGTGCCGCGCCCGCCGGAGAGCAGCGTGCCGCCGATCACGACCGCGGCGATCGCGTCGAGCTCGTACAGACCGCCGTGGGTGGCGCTTCCGGTGGTGGTGCGGGCGATGAGCATGACGGCGGCGAGCCCGCAGCACAGGCCGAGCAGCGAGTAGAGCAGCACGGTGTGGCGCCGCACGTCGATGCCGGCGAGCCGCGCCGCCTCCGGGTTGCCGCCGACCGCGAACGTCCTGCGCCCGAACGTGGTGCGGTTGAGCAGCACCCAGCCGCCCACGGCGACGACCGCGAAGATGAGCACGAGCACCGGTACCCCCAGCACCGATGCGTCGAAGAACGCGGTGAAGCCGGGAACGTTCACGATCTGCGTCTTGCGGTTGGAGATGATCTCGGCGAGACCGCGGGCGGCGGCCAGGCTCGCCAGCGTCGCGATGAACGCGACGACCCGTCCGTAGGCGATCAGCGCCCCGTTGACGAGCCCGCACGCACCACCGACCAGCATCGCGGTGAACACGATGACGATCCAGTGCGTGTCGTTCGCTATCCCCTGCGTGGCGAGGGTGGTCGCCCACACCGACGACAGCGCGACGATCGCGCCCACCGACAGGTCGATGCCGCCGCCGGTGATGACGAACGTCATGCCGATGCTCACGACGCCGATCACCGCGGCGAGCCGCAGGATGGTGAGCACGTTGTCGACGTCGGCGAACCGGTCGCCCGCCGTGACCACGCCGCCCAGGCACAGCAGGACGAGTGCGACGACGAGTCCGGTGTTGCGCCCGGCCGGGGAGCCGAGCAGTGTCTGCAGGCTCGACTCCTTCTTCACGACCGGTGCTCGTTCCTGCGCGGACAAGGCGGTGTCCTCGCTCATGCGGCGTGTCCTTCCATGACCAGGTCGAGGACCCGGGACTCGTCGATCTCGTCGGCGGGGCCGTCGTGCACCACCCGGCCCTCGCGCACCACCAGGACCCGGTCGGCCAGCCCCAGGACCTCCTCCACGTCGCTCGACACGACGACCACGGCGACCCCGGAGTCCGCCAGCTCGCGGACGAGCTCGTAGATCTCGCTGCGGGCGCCCACGTCGACGCCGCGGGTGGGCTCGTCGAGCAGCAGCACCCGGCACTCGCGCAGCAGCCACCGCGCGAGCACGACCTTCTGCTGGTTGCCGCCGGACAGGCCGCGCACCACCCGGTCGACCCCGGCGGGCCGGACGTCCAGCGACTCGGTCAGCTGCCGGGAGCGCTCGCGTTCGGCGCGGTCGTCGAGGAACCCGAACCGGGCGAACGCCGACATCGACGAGACGGTGATGTTGCGGTAGACGGCCTGGTCGAGCAGCAGCCCCTGGCTCTTGCGCTCTTCCGGGCACAGTCCCATGCCGGCGCGCACGGCGGCGCCGATGCTGCCCCGCCGCAGCTTCCGGCCGTCGACCTCGACGGTGCCCTCGGCGGCCTTGCGCGCGCCGTAGATCGTCTCGAGGATCTCCGACCGACCGGACCCGACGAGCCCGGCGAGCCCGACCACCTCGCCCGCGCGGACGGTGAGGTCGACCTCGTGGAAGCGCGCGCCGTCGGTCAGCCCGCGCACCCTCAGCACCTCCGGTGCGTCCGGGGCGACCGGGGTGCGGTCGGGGTAGACGTTGTCCAGCGTGCGGCCGGTCATCAACGCGATCAGGTCCGGCGTCCTGACCTCGCGCGCCGCCAGTCCGGTCGCGACGGTGCGGCCGTCCTTGAGCACGGTCACCCGGTCACCGATCTCCCGGATCTCCGCGAGCCGGTGGGAGATGTAGATCACCGCCACCCCCTGGGCGGTGAGCTCCCTGATGATCCCGAACAGCACGCGGACCTCGTCGGGGTCGAGCACGGCCGACGGCTCGTCCATGATCAGCAGCTGCCCGTCGAGCGACAGCGCGCGGGCCATGCTGACGATCTGCTGGTGCGCCACGGACAACCGGCCGACGTCGCGGTCGGGCGAGATGTCCCTGTGCCCCAGCCGTTCGAGCAGCGCCCGCGTCTTGCGGCGCACATCCGCCCGCTTGGTGAAGCCCATTGTGGACAGTTCGTGGCCGAGGAACACGTTGTCGGCCACCGACAACCCCGCCACCAGATCGAGCTCCTGGTAGATCGCGGCCACCCCGCTGCGCATGGCGGCCGTCGGGTTGCCGAACGACACGACCTCGCCCCGCCACCGGATCTCGCCCTCGTCGGGGCGGTGCGCCCCGGACAGGACCTTGATCAGCGTGGACTTGCCGGCACCGTTCTGCCCGAGCAGGCAGTGCACCTCACCTGCGCGGACGTCGAAGTCCACACCTCCGAGCGCCGTGACGCCGGGAAAGCGCTTCACCAGCCCCCGCACCGACAGCAGTGCCGCCGTCATGCGGCCTCTCCCGTCCACAGCCGTTCGAGCGCGCGCGAGCTCACCATTGAGTCCTCCGGGGCCCGGCAACCGTTGTGCCGGAAGGATGTTCGCCTTACGGGGACTCACGCTATTTCGGGCGTTCCGACCCGGTCAAGGAGGGCGGAGTGGCACATATCGGCCAACTTCGCACTTGACCGGAGGGTGGTGAGCGGCGTGCGCTCCGGCGCCGGTGTGCGGGACGGCACCGCCGGGTGGGGCGGGCCCTGTGGGCGGGGCGGCACTGGTGGGCGGGACGGCACCGGCGGGCGGGCCGGGCACTGCGGGCGGGGCGGGCACTGCGAGCGGGCACTGCGGGCGGGGCGGGCACTGCGAGCGGGATGGCGCCGGTGGGCGGGGCGGAGCCGGTGGGCGGGGCCGGTCAGCGGAGCGGGCCCGCTCCCCCCACCTTGGCACTGCACCCGGCTCCGCGCCAGCCGCGGCGCCTCGCCTGTCCGGTTCAGACCAATTCGGCCGGGCTGGATCGAGCAAGTGCCCTGACCTGCTTCCCCTGTCACCGGCCCGTGCGCGACCCTCCAGAAAGAGCCCACCCTGCCCGGGCCCGTGATCACCGAGGGATGTCGCCATGATGTTTCCGCGGTTCTTCCGCTGTGCCTTCGTCCTGGTCCTCTTCACCGTCCTGACGGTCGCCGCCGCGCCGAGTTCCGGCGCCGGCCAGACCGGTCTGCGCGCCGCCGACCCGAGCGTGTTGCGCGTCGGCTCCACCTACGTCGGCGTGCAGTCGGTCGGCGACGGCATCGTCGTCCGCCAGGCCTCCTCGCCCGACGGTCTCGCCACCGCGGCCGCCCAGCGGATCTGGACCGACAGCCGCGGCCTCGGCGAGGTGTGGGCGCCGGAGATCGTCACCGACGGCGGCCGGTTCTACATCTACTTCACCGCGGGACGGGGTGCGGCGCACCGCATGTACGTCATCAGCTCCGCGCAGGCCGGCAGCGGCTATGGCGCGGAGACGAAGCTGGCGCTGCCCGGCGACAAGTGGGCCATCGACGGCACGATGTTCACCTTCAACGGCCAGCGCTGGTTCGTCTGGTCCGGGTGGGCGGGCGACACCAACGTCGAGCAGAACCTCTACATCGCGCGGATGAGCAGCCCGACGACGCCGACCGGGGCGCGGTACGTCATCTCCCAGCCGCGTGAGAGCTGGGAGCGGGTCGTCGGCAACCCGTTCATCAACGAGTCGCCCGAGGCGATCAAGGACCCCAACGGTCAGCTGCACGTCGTCTACTCCGCCAACGGCAGCTGGAGCGAGCAGTACTGCCTCGCCGACCTGCGCCTGCGGCCCGGCGGCGACCCGACGCAAGTCTGGGATTGGTACAAGTCCAACGGCTGCCTGTTCGGCTCGAACGCCTCGACGATGATGTCCGGCTGGCACCCCACCGTGTCCGCGAACGGGCCGGGTCACCACACGTTCGTGCTGCTCAACGGCGACATCGCGACCAGCCCGCCGTCCGGGCCGCGGTTCCCGATGATGTACCACGCCGTGCCGAAGGGGACGCCCTACTCGTGGAGCAACCGGCACTGGTACAGCGGGACGTTCGCGTGGTGGGGCTCGACGACCTACAGCCGGGCGAACTCGCCGGGCTCGCCCTCCGACACCGGCTGGAGCCTCAAGTTCTTCGAGTAGGCCGGTTCGGTGATTTTCGAACCGGCGGGCAATCCGGTCCGGGACCCGCGCCGAACGTCCGGGCGTGACCGATCACATCCTCGCCATCGGATACGGCGACACCGGCCGCCGGGTCGTGAACTCGGCGCTGGCGGCGCAGCCCGACGCCCGGCTGGCGGTCCTCGACGTCGACTTCGCCGCCGTCGTCGAGGCCGCCGCCAACGGCGCCACCGCGGTGCAGGGCGACGGCCGGGACAGATGCGCGCTGGACCGGGCGGCGGCCGATGCCGCCGACCGGGTGATCGTCGCGGTGCCGGACGACCTCAGCGCGTACCTGATCGCCAGGGCGGTGCGCGTGGTCAACCCGGACACGGTGATCGTGGCGGTGATCCGCGAGGCGGAGAACCACGACCTGTTCCTGGACTCCGACGTCACGTCGGTCCACCTCCGGCCGTCCTGATGGGACCGGGCGCTCAGGCCCCGGCGACCGAGGTGAACACCATCGAGTGCCAGCCCGTCGCGCCGTCGGGGACGGGCGCCGCCCGGTCGCTGGTCTGGGTGAGGCCGGTGCGGTCGGTGGCCCGGCACTCCACGGTGTGGTTGCCCTGCGCCAGGTCGAGCTCGATGCGCCACATCCGCCAGGTGTCCACGTTGACCTCGGTGGCGAGGGTTGCCTCCTGCCACGGCCCGCCGTCGACGCGGACCTCGACCCGGTCGATGCCGATGTGCTGGGCCCAGGCGATGCCCGCCACGACGAACTTGCCCGCGGGCACCCGCTCGAACGCCTTGGGCCGGTCGATCCTGGACATGACCTTGACCGGCGCCTTCTTGCCCCAGCCGCGCTGCGCCCAGTACGGGTCGAACGCGTCGAAGGTGGTGAGCTCCGCGTCCACCAGCCACTTCGTCGCGGACACGTACCCGTAGAGGCCGGGCACGACCATCCGGACGGGGAACCCGCGTTCGAGGGGCAGCGGCTCGCCGTTCATGCCGAGGGCCAGCATCGCGTTCGAGCCGGGCGCCATGATCGAGGCGACCGGGGTGCCGCAGGTCCAGCCGTCCACGCTGCGCGTCGCGAGCTGGTCGGCGCCGTTCTTGACGCCCGCCTCGCGCAGCAGGTCGGCCAGGTCGACGCCGATGAAGTTGGAGGTGGAGATGTACGGGCCGCCGACCTCGTTGGACACGCAGACGAGCGTGATGGTCTTCTCCACCAGCGGGCGGCGCAGCAGGTCGTCGTAGGTCAGGACCAGCTCGTTGTCGACCATGCCGTGCACCCGCAGCCGCCAGTCCTCCGCGCGCATCCGCGGCACGGACAGCGCGGTGTCGACGCGGTAGAACTTCGAGTTCGGCGTCAGGAACGTCGGCGTGCCCTCCCGGGAGAAGTCGGCGCCGAACGGGATCTCGGGCGCCTTCTGACCTGGTCGCAGCGTGATGCCGCGCCGGGACGCCTCGACGTCCACCCGGCCGGCGAGCAGCTGGCCGCCGACCGCCGCGACACCCGCGCCCGCCGCGATCGCCGCGGTCGAGATCAGGAACTTCCGCCTGCCGGGGACCTCGGCGGGCGACCGGGCCCACAGCCAGCGGAACGCGGCGACCCCGACGACCAGGCTCGCGATCGGCGCGACGACCGACCACCCGGTGGTCGTGGGCCTGGCCAGCACCGCGGCGATCCCGACCACGCCGAGCACCCCGGCGAGGACCGTTCCCGGCCAGGGGCTGCGGCGCGACAGCAGGCCCGCCACGACGCCCAGCGCCGCGAGCACGACCGCCATGCCGGCGAGCAGCACCAGCTTGTCGTTCTCACCGAACGTGCGGACGGCGAAGTCCTTCACGGGGTGCGGTGTCAGGTCGATCGCCGTGTTGCCGACGGCGAGGAACGGCGACGCCAGCGGGCTCACGAGGCCCGCGACGAGGTGTCCCGCCGCCAGCGCCGCGGCCACCGACACCAGGCCGACGAGGATGGATCGGGTTGCCTTCACACCGGTGCTTCGGAGCGGGCGGCGCCGCGGATTGGACGATGTCACCGTCAGTCCCCGGCCGGCCACTCCGGCGTCTGGTGCCGGCCCGTGTACTGGGGGACGACCTGGTCCTGCCACGGCACCTGCGGCGACGGCACCGGCGGCGACGCCGCCCCGTCTCTCGCGGGGGTGCCCACCACGTACTTGGCGTAGAGCTCGTCGAAGATCGGCGTCCTCATCATGAGGACCATGGTGATCAGCAGAGGTCACGGTTCTGGCCGAAACGGCCAAAGACCGCCAGATCAGGTGACACGGTGGTGGCCTCGAAAACCCTTGCAGGCCAACAACAACTCCGGAAAGCCACGAACCGCCCGAGTGGATGACCCCGTCAGGCCACCGGTGGTCGACCTGCCACGGGCGATGCACACCTGCGGTCGCACACTCCCCCGTTCGACCCGCTTCCCGACACGGATGGCGGCGATTCACACCTTCGGGGTCATTGCGGGCTTCCGACCGGCACTCGGCTTTGTCCGGCGGGCCGGAGGCGCTACGTTCGGGCTCTCCCACCACCGGAACGCTCGAGTTGAGCCGGCAGCTCGGAACCACCCAAGGCCGAGCTGGGCGCCACGGGCCACGAGGTGGTCGCCCACACCTGCCATCGATTCCACGTCACCTGGAAAGGTGCGGCAAGCGGCGGTGCAGCAGTGCCCTGATACCGGCCTGCACCGCCGTCGACACCAAACTGTCCACAGTGGACCTTGTGGATACGGCGTCGCGCCGGTCGAGCCGATGGCGTGCGGTGTCCCGGTCGTGGCCTCGGCAGTCGGTGCGCTGAGCGACGCGGTCCTGCCCGGCGTGACGAGAGTTCTGGTGCAGCCACGGGACTTCCGGCCGCCGGCGCGGTCGCTGAAGGGGCTGCTCGCGGACGAGACCCGGCGCGCGCAGTTCGGCATCGCCGGCCGTGTACGAACGCGCGGTCACCGGCTGTGCGGCGGGGGTAGCGCCACCCGGCGGGGTGACGGCGTCCCCCGGCGCCGTCACCTGCCCCGCTCCTCCCTCGCGCGCGCCCGCCGCTGTCGCGCGTGGCCCTGTTCCGGCTCGCGCTGCGCCGTGATCACCTCCGGACCGGCCGCCCGGTCGTAGGCCCGCACCACCTCGCGCGCCACGCGGTCCCAGGTGTGGCGGAGGTGCACGCGGTCGTGCCCCGCCGCTCCCAGTTCCCGCCGCCGGACCTCGTCGCCCAGCAGCAGCCGCAGGGCACGCGCGAGCAGGGCGGGGCTGTGCGGCGGCACGTGCAGGCCGGTCACCCGGTGCACCACCGACTCGGCGAGGCCGCCGACCGCCGAGGCCACCACCGGCACGCCGCACGCCATCGCCTCCAGCGCGACGACACCGAACGACGACTGCCGTTGCGGGCACGCCACGACGTCGGCGGAACGGATCAGCGCGGGCATCTCCGCGTGCGGCACGTGCCCGATGAAGCTCACCCGGTCCGCCACCGCGTGCCGGGCGGCCAGCTCGGCGAGGCGCGCGTGCTCCGCGTTGCCCGGCAGGAACCGCCGGTCCGGTCCGCCCGCCACCACCAGTTCGGTGCTGCTCACGAGGGCCAGGGCGACGACCAGGTCGTCCAGGCCCGCCCGGGGTGTGAGGTCGCCGGCCGCGAGGACGCGCACCCTGCCCGTGCGGGGTGTCGCCGGGCCGTGGGGCGTGAAGACCGCGGTGTCCACGCCCCACGGCACCGTCGAGATCCTCGACCGGCGCACGCCGAGCCGGACCAGGTCGGCGGTCTCCTGCCCGGACGTGGTGACGATACCGGCGGCACCGCGACCGACCAGTCGCTCGATCCCGGCGGAGTCGCCGCCCGCGAGGCCGTGGTAGCTCAGCACGATCGGGATCGGGGTGCCGCGCGTGGCGAGCACCGCCGCGAGGCCGGACGTCCAGTGGTGGGCGTGGACGACGTCCGGCGGCGCCTCCTCCCACCGGGCGCTCAGGAACCGCGCGAACTCGCCGAGGTGCGGCACGACGTCGTCCTGGCCGAGCGGCCGCGCCGGCCCGGCGGGCACGTGCACCACACCGGGCCGGTCCGGCGGACTCCCGCCGGTCCTGCGGGTGTGGACCGTCAGCTCGTGGCCGAGGCGGCGCAGTTCCTCCGTCAGCTTCGCGACGCGGTGCGGCCTCCCGGCGGCGTCCCGGTCGCGCGGCGGGGCCGAAGGGTCGTCCTGCACCGAGATCACGGCGATCCTCACCTGGTCACTCCCCTGTCACGAACAGCCGAACAGGACGGCGCGGTCTGTCGGGGTGGCAGTACCCGGGCAATCCGGTCCCAGTCACCGGCGGCCGGGCAACCACCCTGTCCGGCGACTCCGTCACGGACCGTCACCTACTCGTGCCGGATCGGTCCGAAGTGGACTTCCGCGCGGAGATTTCCCGGTGCCGGGCAACCGGATCGGCGGCCGGCCGCAGTGTTTGGGGGTGAGGGCACCGCGCCGGGAGCCCACTGTCCCCGGAGTCCCGCAGTGCGCACAGGACAGCTGACCGCGGTGCTGGTCCTGCGCTGCTGGAACGACAGGAGCGCCGAGGACGTCGCCGCCGCGCTCGGCTGCTCGACCGGCCCGGTGAAGGCCCGTCGTTGCAGCCGCCGTCGTCGACGACGAGCGGGACACCCACCACTCCGACCGGGATTCCGGCCACCACGACGAACACCACCCGCTGAACGGGTCCCGGCCCGCCGCACCACGGCGGGCCGAGACCCGCGGTCAGACCAGTGGCGCGAAGAAG
>NZ_JBHXCW010000068.1:0-34562 GCF_042725365.1 Lentzea sp. NPDC060358
GGGCTCTTTTTTTTTTATAAGCCCCACATGTTGCGGGGGGGCCGCCGCGTGCCCACCCGGGTCCCGCCCCGGACCGCTCAGAGCCGGGTGAACGGTTCGGCGTACCGGAAGGGCCCCGCCGGGACGTCCGCGAACAGCCGGGCCTGGAAGTGGTGCGCCCAGGCGTCGTCCGGCGGCGTGATCCCGAACTCCTCCGCGAGCCGGAACCCGAACCGGGCGTAGTACCTCGGGTCGCCCAGGAGGATCACCGCACGCTCGCCCCGTGCCTCCGCCGCACCGAGAACGGCGTGCATCAGCGCCTTGCCGATGCCCCTGCGCTGGTGGTCCGGGTGCACGCTGATCGGTCCCAGACCCAACGCCGGCACGTCGCCGACGTATCCCCGCGTGCACACGACGTGGCCGAGAACCCCCTCGGCGACAAGGGAAAGCTCCGGAATCCACCCTTCGTCGGCGCGCAGCCAGTCGATCAACGGGGCCTCGGGGCCGTTCTTGAACGCCAGGTTGGTGACGTCGCGGATGGCATCGATGTCTGCGGGTGTCTCCCGCCGGATCAGCATGACGCGCACTGTGGCCAAATCCGCCGCCGCGCGCCACCCGGTTTCCGAAGCCGTGATCCGCGCGTGGTCGTGAGGCGGACCGTGGTGGTGTGCGTACTTGCCGAACTCGACACCGACGCCGAGTTCGGTGTTCCCTGTGACGAGATGACGCTACGCCTGAGGAGGGTGCGTTGATCGTCTTCGAGGGGCCCGCGGAGTTCGACGCGTGGCTGCACGAGAACGGCGCGAACGAGACCGAGCTGTGGCTCAAGTACGCCAAGAAGGGTTCGGGGCTCAAGACCATCACCTACGACGAGGCGCTCGACGTCGCCTTGTGCCACGGGTGGATCGACGGACTCGTGCGGTCCGTGGACGAGACCTACTACTCGCAGCGCTGGACGCCCCGAACGCCGCGGAGCAAGTGGTCCCAGCGCAACTGCGGCAAGGTCGAGAAGCTGATCGCGGACGGCAAGATGCTGCCCGCCGGTCTCGCGGAGATCGAGAAGGCCAAGGCCGACGGCCGGTGGGACGCCGCCTACGCGGGACCGGCGACCATCGAGGTGCCCGACGACCTCGTCGAGGCGCTGAACGCGAACCCGAAGGCCGCCGAGTTCTTCAAGACGTTGAACAGCCAGAACCGGTACGCGGTGCTGTTGCGCATCCACGACGCGAAGAGGCCCGAGACGCGGAAGAAGCGCATCGCGCAGTTCGTCGAAATGTTGGCCGAGGGGCGCAAGCTCTACGCTTGAGAATCATGAAGTGGTTCCGCCGCCGCAAAGCCGACGAAGTCGTCCCCGCCCACCTGCCCAACGCGGGCGAGGCCGCGCAGCGGTTCTGGGAGCGGTGGTTCGAGCTGGTGCCGGTGGTGAGCGCGGCGCTCGGCGACGGCGAGCCGCACCGCGTCGAGGACGAGCTGACCGAGCTGGTCGCGGGACTGCACCCGGACCTGGTGTTCTCCCTCGAACAGGGCCACATGGCGATGTACGCGCTGGTGGTCACCGGTCAGGAGGACCCGCGGCTGCGGCCGTACACGGACGCGTGGATCGCGGCGGCGCCACCGGCCGACATGGTGTGGGAGTTCCACGACTCGGTGCCGCCGGTGCCGGACCCGACCGAGGTGGTCGTGAACCTCGGCGAGGTCAGGATGCGGCTCGGCGACTACCGGGTGGTGGCGCAGGTGGACGGCGACGTGGTGGACGTCGCGGTCTACCACCCCGCGCTGGCGGAGCTGAGCGACCAGCAGCGGCAGACGATGACGTTCCTGCCCCTCGACGTCACTCTCGGCGAGCGGCTCGCGGGGGAGCGGCTGCGGCGCGTGGAGACCGCGCAGCTCGAACCGGAGGGCACGATCAGCCTCCTCGAGCTCCGGTCGCTCGTCCGCGAGCTCGCGGGGCGATCGCCGGGCTGAGGAAAGTGTCGGACCTGGTCACTAAGCTGTGGGACGTGACCAGCGAGAGCCTTGAAGACGTCCCCGCCGAGGTGCGCGAGCGGCATGCCGTGCTCGCGGAGGAGGTGCGTTCGCACCAGTTCCGCTACTACGTGCTGGACGACCCGATCGTCACCGATGGTGAGTTCGACGCGCTGCTCAAGTCGCTGGAGGCGCTGGAGGCCGAGCACCCCGGTCTCGCCACGCCCGAGTCGCCGACGCAGCTCGTCGGCGGCACGTTCTCGACCGAGTTCAAGGCGGTCGACCACCTGGAGCGCATGCTCAGCCTGGACAACGTCTTCGCCCAGGACGAGCTGACCGGCTGGTTCGAGCGCGTGCGGAAGGAGATCGGCTCCGGCACGCACTTCCTGTGCGAGCTGAAGATCGACGGCCTCGCGATCAACCTGCTGTACGAGAAGGGCAAGCTCACCCGCGCCCTCACCCGCGGCGACGGCCGCACGGGCGAGGACGTGACGCTGAACGTCCGCACGATCGGCGACGTGCCGCCGGTGCTGGCGGGCTCCGCCGAGTTCCCGGTGCCCGACCTGGTCGAGGTGCGCGGCGAGGTCTTCTTCGCGGTGGAGGACTTCCTGGCGCTCAACGCGTCGCTGGTAGAGCAGGGCAAGCCGCCGTTCGCCAACCCGCGCAACACGGCCGCGGGCTCGTTGCGGCAGAAGGACCCGAAGGTCACCGCCTCGCGCAAGCTGCGGATGATCTGCCACGGCATCGGCAGGACCGAGGGCTTCGAGGTGGCGCGGCAGTCGCTCGCGTACGAGGCGCTCAAGGCCTGGGGCCTGCCGGTGTCGGAGCACACCGAGGTGCTCACCGACCCGGCCGACGTGCGCGCCAAGGTCGAGTACTGGGGCGAGCACCGGCACGACGCCGTGCACGAGATCGACGGCCTGGTGATCAAGGTCGACGAGGTGTCGCTGCAACGGCGCCTGGGCACGACGTCGCGCGCCCCGCGGTGGGCGATCGCGTACAAGTACCCGCCGGAGGAGGCCACCACCACGTTGCTGGACATCCAGGTCCAGGTGGGGCGCACGGGCCGGGTCACGCCGTTCGCCGTGATGGAGCCGGTGAAGGTCGCGGGCTCGACGGTCGCGCGCGCCACGCTGCACAACTCCTCGGAGGTGAAGCGCAAGGGCGTGCTGATCGGCGACCGCATCGTCATCCGCAAGGCGGGCGACGTGATCCCCGAGGTGCTCGGCCCGGTGCTCGCCGCGCGGCCGGACGACGCGCGCGAGTTCGTCATGCCGGCGCGCTGCCCCGAGTGCAACGCCGTGCTGCGGCCGATGAAGGAGGGCGACGTCGACATCCGCTGCCCCAACGCCCGGACGTGCCCCGGTCAGCTGCGCGAACGCCTGGCGTACCTCGCCTCCCGCGCCGCGCTCGACATCGAGGTGCTCGGCTACGAGGCGGCGGCCGCGATCACCGAGTCCACGGTGTACGTGAACGAGGCCGACCTGTTCGACCTCGACGCCGAGGCGCTGCTGCAGGTCGAGCGGTTCAAGACGATGAAGGGCGAGCTGTCCGCGAACGCGCTGAAGCTGCTCGACAACCTGGAGGCGGCCAAGTCGCGTCCGCTGTGGAGGGTGCTGGTCGCGCTGTCGATCCGGCACGTCGGCCCTACCGCCGCCCGCGCACTGGCGCTGGAGTTCGGTTCGATGGACGCGATCGTCTCCGCCGACGAGGAGGTCCTGGCCGGTGCCGAGGGCGTCGGCCCGACGATCGCCGCGGCCGTCGTCGAGTGGCGCGAAACCGAGTGGCGCCAAGGCGTCGTGCGGCGCTGGCGCGAGGCGGGAGTGCGGATGGAGGACGAGCGCGACGCGTCGATCGTCCGCAACCTCGAGGGCCTGTCCATCGTGGTCACCGGCTCGCTGACGGAGTACTCGCGCGACTCGGCCAAGGAGTCGATCCTCGCCCGCGGCGGCAAGGCGGCCGGGTCGGTCTCGAAGAAAACGGCTTTCGTCGTCGTGGGCGACTCGCCAGGATCCAAGTACGACAAGGCCCTCTCCCTCAAGGTCCCCGTCCTCGACGAGGCGGGCTTCCGCGTCCTGCTCGAGCAGGGCCCGGACGCGGCGAGGGAAGTGGCCGTCATCGGGGAAGAGAGCGCAGATGGCTGACCTGATCATCCGCCCGGCCGGCGAGGCCGACCTGGCCGCCGTCGGCGCGATCACGCTGGAGGCCTACAGCGCCGACGGCTACGTGACCGCGCACGACGACTACGCGAAGACCCTCGCCGACGCCGCGTCCCGCTTCCGCGACGCCGAAGTCCTGGTGGCCGTGGACGAGACGGGCACGATCCTGGGCTCCGTGACGGTCGTGCGCCCCGGCACGCCCTACGCCGAGATCTCGCGGGAGGGCGAGCTGGAGTTCCGCATGCTCTCGGTGTCCGCGGTGGCGAGGGGCAGGGGCGTCGGCGAGTCGCTGGTGCGCGCGGTCGTCGACCAGGCCAGGGCCACGGGCGTCGCCAGGGTGGTGCTGTCCTCGTCGGAGAAGATGCTGGCGGCACACCGGCTCTACGAGCGCCTGGGCTTCACCCGCCTGCCCGAGCGCGACTGGTCGCCGCTGCCCGGCACACCCCTGATGGCCTTCGCGTACAGCCTGCCGCTCTAGAGCGTGTCCTGCGGATCTTTCTCATGATCGTGTGCAGAGGACGGTGTGTGGTCTGACGCGGTGAGCTGACGGACAAGGGCTGGGCGGTGATCGCGCCGTTGCTGCCCGCGCAGAGCGGGCAGCGCGGACTGGATCGATGCCCGCACCGCGTTACGACGGCGACGAATCAAGGCCACCATCCCAGAGCGTGTCGACCAGATAGCCCGCCGCAAGACCAAGGGCTCAGCCGGTGGCAGGCCACCGGCCTCGCCCCCGACACCGACAAGCTGCGCAACGTGGTCGAGCGCTGCTTCAACCGCCTCAAGCGGTTCCGCAGCCTGGCCACCAGGTTCGCGAAACGCGCCGCCCACCACCGCGCCGAGATCATCCTCGCCTGCGTCGTCCTCCACCTCAGGTGAAGATCCACAGGACCGGCTCTGGGACCTGCGTCCAGGCAACCCCCGTCCGCGCCGCGCGTCTGACCGGACGAGTCCGCGCGGATGGGGGTTCGCGAATGAGATCAGCCGTGGTGGCACTGGTGCCGGCGGTGCTGCTGGGCGCCTCGGCCGCACCGGGAGCACTGGCCGAGCCGGACCGCGGCGCGATCGCGGGCCTCGCGCAGCGCTACCTGGAGAACCGGGCGCGCAAGGTCACGACGGGCCCGCAGACGCCGGGCTTCGGCGTGCCGGTCACCCCGGCCCTGGCCGCGGAGCTGGCCGTCCACGAGGCGGAGCTGGCCGCCGCCAGGAGTTCGGCCCGCACGCGCTACCGGACCGCCGTGGTCTCGACCCGTCTCGACCGGGTCGACGTCGACCAGGACGGCAGGACGGCCGTGGCCCACGTCCAGGAACTCGCCGAGCTGCACTTCGAAGCCGCCGGCGCCGTTCCGTTCACCGGCTACGCCCTGCCGCACCTGCTGACGTTCGTGAAGTGCGCCGACGGGGACTGGGTGCTGGCCGAGGTGGCGTTGCGGCGGTACGAGCACTGCGCGCTGCTGCCGGAGACCCAGCAGCCGACCGAGTGCTGAGGCGGCGGACCATCTGGTTCGCGGCGGTCGGCCCACCCGAGACCTTCGGCCCGCGCGACGGGTCTACTTCTTCTGCTCCGCCTGCACCAGGCGCGCCCGCAGCTTGAGGTCCCCGGCCGCCTGCTCGTACAGCAGGTCCCGCAGCACCTCCGCGGGCAAGGCTCTCAGCACGTCCTTGAGCTCGACGTCCTCCGCGTCGGGCGGCGGCACCGTCTCACCCCGGTCCAGCAGCACCAGCCCGACGGCCACGCAGTGCTTGCAGAAGAACCCCTCCGACCCGTGCGGGCAGGTGCAGGCCCCCACCAGGTGCGTGCCCGACCAGGACAGCTCCACCGCGTACGCGGCGTCCTCACCACCCCGCACCCGTGCGGCCACGTGACGGCTGTGCACCCGCAGGGACAGCACGGCGTCGCGATAGGTCAGGCCGCGCCAGTACGACTTGGTGCCCGCGCGGTGCAGCAGCAGTTCGGTGGTGAGGTCCGTCGACACGGGGGTCATCCAACCGGGTGACCACACCAAGGAACAACATGATCGTGATCGGCCTGCTCAGCCACCGAGCGGCGCCCGGACGGCATGCCGGAGCACGCCGTCCGGGCCGGTGCGCTACCGCGCGGTCGTCTCCAGGTCGAGCAGCGTCACGGCCGCCCGGAAGTACTTGTTGGTGCCCAGGTCCCGCACGGTCTTGATGTTGAACGCGGCCTTCAGCTTCTCCGCGTCGCCCGCGCTCACGCCCTGCAGCGCGTCCACGGGGGCGTCCAGGATCTCGGTGAGCGGGAGGTTCTCGTAAGCCTTGTCGAGGAGCATGTCGAGGTTCACGGTGACGGCCATGATCTTCATACCTCCGGGAGGGAGCGGGACGATCACGGCAGATTCTCGGGCCGTTCGCCCGATCCCGCAGAAGATGCGAGAGCACGCGGAATGTCGGTCGCCGGGACCGCTCGCACGCGGATTGTGTGGGACCGTGTGAGACGTGCTGCAAGCCTGTCTGAACGGCTCCCGCACGGCGCGGGAGCACCCCGCGCTGCCGCTGACCCCCGAACGCCTCGCGGAGGACGCGGCCGACGTCGCCGCGCTCGGCGTGACCTCGGTGCACCTGCACCCGCGGGACGTCATCGGCGCCGAGACGCTGGCCGGGCCGGAGATCGCCACCACGATCGCCACGGTCAGGGCCGCCGTGCCGGGCATCGAGATCAGCGTCTCGACCGACGTCCCCGGCAACCGGGTCCCGCTGATCGCGAGCTGGGGACCGCTCGCCGCGGGCCGGCCCGACATCGCGAGCGTCCACGTGCGCGACCCCGCGTGGCGTGAGCTCGCGCAGGCGCTGCACCGGGTCAACGTCCAGGTGGACCTCGTCCTCGAAGCCCCGGCGGACCTCGGCGATCTGCCGGACGGCGTCGCGCGGATCACCGTCGCGGCGACCACGGCCACCGCGGAACCCCTGCTGCGCGTCGCGGAACCGCTCGGCCTGCCGGTGCTGCTGCACGGCAGGGACGCCGAGGCCTGGCCCGTCCTCACCCGCGCCGCGCGGCTCGAGCACCACGTGCGCGCGGGCCTCGAGGACACGCTCCTCAAGCCGGACGGGACCAGGGCCAGGAACAACGCCGAGCTCGTCGCGTGCGCCCGCCGCAACCAGCGGGCGAAGGCGCCGCGCTAGTCCGGCAGCACGACCGCGACGATGCCCGCCAGGTGCGCCAGGCGGGCCACCTCGGCCGCGCGGAACATCGGGCCGCCGGGACGGCCCACGACGAGCACCCGGTCCGGCTTGCCCAGCGGCGTCGCGGCCAGTTCGGTGCCCAGCTCGCGCCACGTCTCCGGCACCCACTCGTCCTCGCCGTCGAGCACGGTGGCGCGCTCCAGCGGGAACCACGGCACGTCGGCCATGCGGGTCTCGGGAGCCGCGGAGGACGCGGTCAGGCGGCTGATGCCGGTGCCGTTCGGGCCGACGACGATCGCCCAGCCCGCACGGATGATCTTCGGGACGCCCTCGGTGAAGATGCCGAGGCCCTTCTTGGGCTCCTCGGCGATCTCCTCGACGAGCTCCAGCTCGCGATGGGTGTCGAGGATGCCCGCGTACGGGCGCACCGCGTCGACCTCGACGCCCTCGACCGACTCGGCGGCGGTGATCAGCGTGTCGGGCAGGCGGCCCGACGGGAGCTCGACGACCAGGTCGTCGATGGCGAGGCCGGAACCGCGTTCCACCACGTCCACGCTGAGTATGTCCGCCCCGATCTCGCCCAGGGCCGAAGCGACCGCGCCGAGGGTGCCGGGACGGTCCGGGAGCTGGACCCGGATCAGGAACGACAAGGTGAACGCCTCCATAGCTCGTGCGAGAGACCCCGCGTCTCGCGCCGTTGCCGGTCGGTGATTCTCGCAGACGCATCGTCGGCGCATGACCTGCTGTCCGCGTTGCGGAACGGTTAAGTTGACGTGCCAGTCAACCTCGATGGCGGCAACCCGTTCGAAGGCGCGCCTGACCAGCCCATAGACTCACGGGGTTCCCGATTCGAATCCCGACCCTACGGGGGTTGACAGGAGTGCCCAGCATCTCCCGCGACGAGGTCGCGCACCTGGCGAAGCTCGCCAGGCTGGCCGTGTCCGAGGACGAGCTCGACTTGTTCGCCGGCCAGCTCGACGTGATCCTCCAGTCGGTGGCGTCCGTGGGCGACATCGCCACGGCCGACATCCCGCCGACGTCGCACGCCGTTCCGCTGACCAACGTCTTCCGCGAGGACGTGGTCCGTCCGAGCCTCGGTCAGCAGCAGGCGCTCTCCGGCGCTCCTGAGGCCGAGGACGGCCGGTTCCGCGTGCCCCGCATCCTGGGTGAGGAAGCATGACCAACGACCTGGTCCACGCCACCGCGGCCGAGCTCGCCGCGAAGATCCACAGCGGTGAGGTCACCTCCGTCGAGGTCACGCAGGCCCACCTGGACCGCATCGCCGAGACCGACGGGAAGGTCCACGCCTTCCTGCACGTCGACACCGAGGGAGCGCTCGCGCAGGCCCGCAGGGTCGACGAGGCCGTCAAGGCCGGCGAGCAGGTCTCGCCGCTCGCCGGAGTGCCCCTGGCGCTCAAGGACGTCATGACGACGGAGGGCGTGCCCACGACCGTCGGTTCCAAGATGCTCGAGGGCTGGTTGCCGCCCTACGACGCGACGGTGACGCGCAAGCTCAAGGAAGCCGGCGTCGTCATCCTCGGCAAGACGAACATGGACGAGTTCGCCATGGGTTCGTCGACCGAGAACTCGGCCTACGGCCCCACGCACAACCCGTGGGACCTCGACCGCATCCCCGGTGGCTCCGGCGGTGGCTCGTCGGCGTCGCTCGCCGCGTTCCAGGCCCCGCTCGCGATCGGCACCGACACCGGTGGCTCGATCCGCCAGCCCGGCGCCGTCACCGGCACCGTCGGCGTGAAGCCGACCTACGGCGGTGTGTCGCGCTACGGCCTCGTCGCGTTCTCCAGCTCCCTGGACCAGGCCGGTCCGTGCGCGCGCACGGTGCTCGACGCCGCGTTGCTGCACGAGGTCATCGCGGGCTACGACGAGATGGACTCCACGTCCATCAACGCACCCGTGCCGCCGGTCGCCGCCGCCGCCCGCGAGGGCCTGAGCGGTGACCTGTCGGGCCTGCGCATCGGTGTCGTCACGCAGTTCAGCGGTGAGGGCTACCAGCAGGGCGTGCTGCGCAGCTTCGAGGCCGCCGTGTCGCAGCTCAAGGAGCTCGGCGCGGAGATCGCGGACGTGTCGTGCCCGAGCTTCGACTACGCGCTCCCGGCGTACTACCTCATCGCGCCGAGCGAGTGCTCGTCGAACCTCGCCCGGTTCGACGCCATGCGCTACGGCCTGCGCGTCGGCGACGACGGCTCGCGCAGCACCGAGGAGGTCATGTCGCTGACCCGCGAGGCCGGCTTCGGCCCCGAGGTCAAGCGCCGCATCATGATCGGCACGTACGCGCTGTCGTCCGGCTACTACGACGCCTACTACGGCTCGGCGCAGAAGGTCCGCACGCTGATCACGCAGGACTTCGCGAAGGCGTTCGAGAAGTTCGACGTGCTCATCTCCCCGACCACGCCCACCACGGCGTTCAAGATCGGCGAGCGCGCGGACGACCCGATGGCCATGTACAAGGCCGACCTCTGCACCATCCCCGCGAACCTCGCGGGCACGCCCGCCATGAGCGTGCCGAGCGGTCTGTCCGATGAGGACGGTCTGCCGGTCGGCCTGCAGATCATGGCGCCGGCGCTGCAGGACCACCGCATGTACCGGGTCGCCGCGGCGTACGAGGCGGCGCGTGGAGCGTTTGGAGGCCCGTCGCTGTGAACATCAAGAGGGCAAGGGGATTCCTCGGCCTGGCCGGCGCCGTCGCGGGTGCCGTGGGAGCGTTCTCCGGCTTCCGCAACGCCCGTGCGAAGAACGACAAGCTGATGCTGGCGAACGCGATCGCGAGCATCGCGGTGGCGGTCACCGGTGCTGCGCTGGCCGCGCGCGCTCTGCGGAAGGACGACTTGGCATGACCGCTCTGGTGGAGCTGATGGACTACGACGAGGTCGTCACGAAGTACGACCCCGTCCTGGGCCTCGAGGTGCACGTCGAGCTGCACACCAACACGAAGATGTTCTGCGGCTGCGCCAACGTCTTCGGCGGCGAGCCGAACACGAACACCTGCCCGACGTGCCTGGGCCTGCCGGGCGCGCTGCCGGTGGTGAACGCCAAGGCGATCGAGTCCGCGATCCGCATCGGCCTCGCGCTGAACTGCGAGATCGCCGAGTGGTGCCGGTTCGCGCGGAAGAACTACTTCTACCCGGACATGCCGAAGAACTTCCAGACGTCGCAGTACGACGAGCCGATCGCCTTCAACGGCTGGCTCGACGTGACGCTGGACGACGGCGAGGTCATCCGCGTGGAGATCGAGCGCGCGCACATGGAGGAGGACACCGGCAAGTCGCTGCACGTCGGCGGCGCCACCGGTCGCATCCACGGTGCCGAGCACTCGCTGCTCGACTACAACCGCGCCGGCGTGCCGCTGATCGAGATCGTCACGAAGATGATCCCGGGCACGAAGGAGCGCGCTCCCGAGGTCGCCCGCGCGTACGTCACGGCGCTGCGCGACCTGCTCAAGGCGCTCGACGTGTCCGACGTCCGCATGGACCAGGGCTCGCTGCGCTGCGACGCGAACGTGTCCCTGTCGCCGAAGACCACCGGCGCCCTGGGCACCCGCACCGAGACGAAGAACGTCAACTCGCTGCGCAGCGTCGAACGCGCCGTGCGCTTCGAGATGACGCGCCAGGCCGCGGTGCTGGAGTCGGGCGGCGAGGTGACCCAGGAGACCCGTCACTTCGACGAGTCGTCGGGCAGCACGTCGCCGGGCCGCAAGAAGGAGACGGCGGAGGACTACCGCTACTTCCCGGAGCCCGACCTGGTCCCGATCGCGCCGTCGCGCGAGTGGGTCGAGGAGCTCCGCGGCACCCTGCCGGAACTGCCCTGGGAGCGCCGCGCGCGCATCCAGAAGGACTGGAACCTCACCGACGAGGTCCTCCGCGACCTGGTCAACGCGGGCGCCCTCGACCTGATCGAGGCCACCGTCGTGGCCGGCGCCAAGCCGGACGAGGCCCGCTCCTGGTGGGTGTCCTACCTCGCGCAGCAGGCCAACACCCGCGGCGTGGAGCTGTCCGGCCTGGCCATCACGCCGGCGCAGGTCGCCCGCGTGATCGAGCTGGTCAACACGGGCGCGCTGACCAACAAGCTGGCCCGCGAGGCCGTCAACGGCGTCCTGGAGGGCGAGGGCTCCCCGGACGAGGTCGTCGAGAAGCGCGGCCTGAAGGTCGTGTCGGACGACTCGGCGCTCGAGAAGGCCGTCGACGAGGCCCTCGCGGCCCAGCCGGACGTCGCGCAGAAGATCCGCGACGGCAAGGTCCAGGCGGCCGGTGCGATCGTCGGCGCGGTCATGAAGGCGACCAAGGGCCAGGCCGACGCGGCCCGCGTGCGCGAGATCGTGCTCGCACGCTGCTCGTAGATACACAATCGACGGATAAATCACAAAGGGTCACCTGTTTGTGCAGGTGACCCTTTGTGATCTTAGGCCGACCGAGTGGCTGTTAGCTAAATGAGACGTATACCCGTAGCCGTGTGTGCCACTCTCACTGGGCAATCCATCTGGGGGGATGGGTAGTGGTAGTCCAAACGAGGGGGGAATCCTCATGACCGTGCAACGCGAAGGTTTTCTGGGCGACATCCTGGACAAGGTCAAGGACCTGATCACGGACGACGAGCCCAGGAACCCGAAGACCCCGCCGAAGGAAGACCCGCCGCTGACGCCGCAGTGCTGTGGCGGCACGCCGATCCCGCCGCTCGTGGGCAACGGCGAGGGGCCGACCTTCCTGCACGAGAAGACCTGCAAGAACTACAAGCCCTGATCACGGTGCGTGTGCTGTCCGCTGGCCGAGCGTGTGCCTGGTTGGCGGACAGCGTCACACGGGTGTATGTGGTGTGATGATCACATGCCTGCCCGTGCTCTGATCGGAGCGCGCGAGCTGTACCAGAGGGGCCTTGCCGAGCAAGCGAGGTTTCGCTTCCCGGCAGCCATCCGGCTGCTCAAGCGGGGCCTGGTGCGCACCGCCCGCGCTGACGACGCTCCAGAACGGACTGAGATCCGCGTCCGGACGCTCGGAGTGCTGGGTACCTGCTTGGCGGAGACCAACGGCCGGGACAGCGCGATCGAGGTCTTCGAGACGGCGCGCCGCGAGATCGCGACGCTGCAAGACCCGGATCTGTGCGCCGAGCTGAGCGCGGCCATCGACCTGAGCCAGGGCCTGGTCGTCATGCGCACCGGCGAGCCCGAACGCGCGATCGTCTGGTTCAACCGGTACGTCTCCTTCGTCGAACACGGCGTGGAGAAGGTCGACGGCGGTGACAAGTTCCCGCTGAGGCTCGTCTTCGGGCTGATCAACCGTGCCTATGCCAGTGGCGCGGTGCGCAGGCGCGAGCCGGCTGTCGCCGATCTCGAACGAGCGATCGCGGTCGCCCAGAAGTACGACCTGAGGCAGAGCTACCCGTACGCGATCCACGCTCTCGGCAACGTCCACAAGCAGTGCGGTGACCTCGCCGAGGCGATGCGCCGGTACGAGGAGGCGGAACGGATCTTCCGCGCGGACGGGCAAGCCGCGCCCCTGGCCAGGATGCAGATGGACCAGGCGGAAACCATGCTCATGATCGGACTGTCCGATGAGGCCGGCAAGCACCTCGACGAGGCGCTCCCGGTCATGCGCAGGGAGAAGTTCGGCCAGGAGATCGCCGAGGTCGAGATGTTCCGGGCCTCCGCGGCGTTGCTCGACGGGGAGCTCGACCTGGCGCGGCGCATGGCGCGGGCGTCGCAGCGCAAGCTCGAGAAGCGGGGCAGCACCTGGTGGATGATGGCCGCTCTCATCGAACTCTGGGCGCACGGCCGGCGTGCTCTGCAGAGCAACCGCGTGCCGCAGTCCCTGGTGCAGAAGGCGTTGACCCTGTCCGATGAGCTGGCCGCCAACCGGCTGGTCGACGAGTCGCGGTTCGCCCGGCTGCTCGCGGTGCGGCTGGAGCTGCGCAGGGGGAGGCTGGACGTCGCCCAGGAACTGCTGCGCCGCCTGCCGGGACCGCGCGCCGTCACGCCGATCGACCACCGCATGCAACGCCGCCTCGTCCTCTCGGAACTGGCCGTGGCGCGCGGGAACCGGCGGGCGGCCCTGCTGCACGCCCGGCTCGGGCTCGAGGAGCTCGGCCACGTGCGGGACCAGCTCGGCGGACTCGAACTGGTCTCGGCGACGGCGGTGCACGGCCGAGAGCTCGGTGAGCTCGCCACCCGCCTCGTGCTGGAGGGGACCGATGCGCGGCGGCTGTTCACGTGGCTTGAACGCACGAGGGCGCAGGCGTACCGGTACGAGCCGCTGGAGCACGTCGACGGCGCCGAGGTGGCCGCGCGCATCACCGAGGTCAGGGGCCTCAGCCGGGAACTGATGCGCGCCGGTCTCGACGGCAGGCCGACCGGCGACCTGCGCGACCGGCTCGCCAAGGCGCAGCGGGAGGCCAACCGCCTCGGGTGGAGCTCTCAGCGGTGGGGCAAGCCGAGGCCCGTCGCCGTGGTCGACGAGGTGATCGCGGAACTCGGCCCGCGCGCGCTGGTCAGCTTCGCCACCTCGGGCGGCGCCGTGGTCGCCGTCGTGATCGCGGGCGGCCGGGTGCGGATGGTCCGGCTCGGCCGGGCGCACGAAGCCCTGGAGAGCGCGCAGAAGCTGCACTTCGACCTCAACGCGCTGGCGCCCGACCACCTGCCGGCGGCGTTGGCGGAGGTCATCAGCGCGTCGGCCCGCAAGCAGGCGGACCGGCTGGACGAGCTGCTGATCAAGCCGCTCAGCCGCACGATCGGCGAACGCGACCTCGTCATGGTGCCCACCGGCGCCCTGTACGCGGTGCCCTGGGGCGTCCTGCCGAGCCTGCACGGCCGCGCGGTCACGACCGCTCCCTCCGCCACGGCCTGGCTCGCGGCCGCCCAGGCCGGCAAGCCGACGACCGAGAAGGTGGTGCTGGTGAGGGGGCCGGCACTCCTGCACGCGGAGGGCGAGGTCGACCGGCTGACGCTCCACCACGACAACGCGAAGGTCCTCTCCGGTGAGGACGCGACCGTCGGGGAGGTGCTCGCGCACCTGGACGGTGCCGACCTCGTCCACGTCGCAGCCCACGGCGAGCACGAGACCGAGAACGCCCTGTTCTCCCGGCTGGAACTGGCCGACGGGCCGCTCTTCGCCCACGAACTGGGCAGACTGCGCAAGCCGCCAGCGCACGTCGTGCTCGCGGCGTGCGAGCTGGCGCTCAACCGGATCCGGCCCGGCGACGAGGCCCTCGGGTTCGCGGGGGCCATGCTCGCGGGTGGCACCAGGACGGTGGTCGCCGCGGCCAGCAAGGTCGGCGACGAGGCGAGTGCCGCCGCGATGGCCGACTACCACCGGGCGCTGGTCGCGGGCGCGGCTCCGGCGGTGGCGCTGGCCGAGGCGATGGCGAAGGACCCGTTCCGGCGGCCGTTCCTGTGCCTGGGGTCGGGCTAGACCGTTCGAGTGGTCTTGGTGACCTGTGCGCGAGGAAGCGCGCGTGGTTGGTGAACTTTTCTCGCCGCAGAACGAGATCTTGTGCCAGGCTCGGTGCTGACCGAGGGGATGCAACGGCCCGCTTATCGGCTCCAGTCGATGCGCGGGCCGTTGTGCGAGAAAAGTCTGCATGCGCAGATCCGCCCGAGAGTCCGGCGCAGACCAGGGTGCAGGAACGGTTCACGAACCTCGGTGCCGGCGTGACGGTCGACCAGCGCTGCGGCGGCACGGTGATCGCCGCGGGCCACTGGCGCGCGCGGGGCAGTGCACCGGCGGCCAGGACGCTGCCGCGGGACCCAGGTCGCGCGGGCGATCTTCTGGGCGAACACGCGGTCGGCGGGGACAAAGCGGGGGCGGGAAGGCCCCGACAGCCTTTCCCGCCCCCGCTCGCAATACCCCGCTCAAGGGTTCCCCACGACCGCGTCAGGAAACACGTGGATGTGTTTCCGCAGTTCAGGCGCCCGGTGGCAGGAACCCGTGCGCCGACAGGTCGAACCAGTTGCCCTCCGGGTCGATGGCCCGGTACTCGGCGAACGGCCGGTCGCCGCCGCGCAGCGCCGGCCGCGGTTCCAGCGACTCCAGGTAGGGCGCCACGTCGTCCACCTGGAACCCGAAGTGGTTGAAGCCCGCCGGCACGTCCCCGTCGAGCCGCTGCTGGATCAGCGCGAGGTTGAGGTAGCCGTCGGTCACGAAGTGGCTGCCGTCGGGATCGGTGTGGAACAACGACATCCCGAACCGGGAGGTGTAGAAGTCGGCCATCTGCTTCGCGTCCCGCACGACGAACGCGATGTGCCGCAACCGGGGCCTGGTCATGACTGTCCCTTCGGGATCATGTTGTGGAACGCGGCGATCTCCCACCCGTCCGCGCGCCGCACGACGACGGCCTGCGCGTGGGTGGTGATGCCCGCCGGGGCGATGGACGAGGTGACGTGCACGACCGAGACGTCGTCGGTCAGCGGCCTGATCAGGCTGATCTCGGCGGTGAGCACCGTGTCCCGGTACGGGCCCGTGAAGAGCTTCGAGTGCCCGAGGGCGACGGCCCGGCGGCCGAACAGCTCCTCGCCGCGCACCGTCACGAAGTCCACGTCCTCGGTGAACACCGCCGCGAACGCGTGGCCGTCGCCCGCGGCCCAGCCCTGTTCCATGCGGTGCCACAGCGAGTAGATCTGCTCGGTCATGAGTGGTTCGTCCTCAACGGCAGGCGCAGGCAGTCGGCGTCCCACGCGGCGAGCGAGTAGTAGAGGCCGCCGTGGCGGCGTTCGAGGTAGCAGACGACGTTCACGGGCCAGCCGCTGTTGCGGAACATGTGCTCGTCCATCGGCGTCGGGCTGTCGCTCAACGGCCGGTCGCGCTCGGACTCCGGCCCGAGCCGGTGCCAGTCCGGGTGCAGGTGGATCGAGCCGAGGACGTCCAGGTCGCGGGCGTCCGCGGCCCGCGTGATGGCCAGCAGGTCGGCCGGGTCGAGCCACCACGCGCGCACCGGGTTCTCGTAGGCCGTGCCGAACCGCGGCACGATCGTCGAGGTGAACTCGGCGCGCGCCGACGGGTCCGTCAGACGCGCGTTGCGGCCGAACGCCACCTCCTGCACGACCGCCTCCGCGCCCGCGGACCGGCCGAGCAGCACCGCGAAACACGGTCTCGGCTCGTCCTCGGTGATGAAGGAGTATTCGGCGGACGCGGCCTCCAGAAACGTTTTCGCAGCGCGGTCCGAAAACAGCACCGCATCGGTGCGCGCCGGACGCTCGGCTAATTCCATCACGTCGGCGACCGTAGCGAGACCGATGTGCTCGCAGCGACATTGCGGAGGGTATTGGGGTTATTGCATTCGGCTATAACATCGGCCGCATGCGTCTAGAGGTGAGGCATCTCGAACTGGTCGTGGCGATCGCCGACTGCGGAAGTCTGCGCAAGGCGGCGGCCCGGCTGCACCTCACCCAGCCGGCGGTGACGACGCAGCTCAAGCGCATCGAGCAGCACCTGGGTGGCGCGTTGTTCGTGCGGTCGAGAGAGGGCGTGCGGCTCACCGCGAACGGCACGGATTTCGTGCAGGAAGCGCGGTCGGTGCTCACCCGGCTGGTCACCCTGGAACGCGTAACGCGCCGTAACGCGCACAGTTCCGGCGCTCCCACCAGGCTCGCCGGAATCCCCGCCTATCATTTCGGACTACTCGTGAGCGCGCTGAAGGGCGATGCGACGAGTCGCACGGTGAAGGAAACCGGCACGCTCACCGCGTTGCTCACCGCGGGAGAAATCGACCTGGCGGTGATGCGCCGATTTCCCGGCACCGGCCTGACGCTCCCACCGAACGTCGGACATCGGCTGCTCACCCGCGAGCCGCTGTTCGTCGCGGTGCCGGACAGCCACCCGTACGCGCGGGAGCCCGAGATCCCGCTCGCCGCTCTCGCCGGGGACAGCTGGGTCATGCCGGAACCGGACGACAGCGGCATGAACGCCCACTTCGCCCGCGAGTGCACGGCGGCCGGGTTCGAGCAGCGGATCGCCCACCGCAGCGGCGAGGCGCACGTCGCGCTCACGCTGATCAGGTCCTGCGGCGCGGTGTGCCCGCTCTACCCGGTCGGCGGCACCCCGGCGGGCGTCGCCCGGCTGCCGGTCACCGGTAACCCGCTGGTCCGCGAGGTCGTGCTGGCCTGGCGGCTCGACGCGCCGATCGCCGGCGAGATCGACGAGCTGTGCGCGCGGGTGGCCGCCGGGTACCGGGAGCTGGTGCGGGAGAGCGAGGTCTACGAACGGTGGTGGCGGGCGGGAGGGGAAGCGTTTGCGACCCGCTCCTAGTCCTTCGTGCCGCCGCCGTTGTTCGGGCGCACGAGGATCACGACGCGGTCGTCCGACGAGATGGGCTGGCCGCCGGACTTGTTGACCGTGCCGGCCAGCGACGCCGAATCGTTCAGCATCTCCACCGGGCCCAGCCGGCCGAAGCCGTCCTCGGCCATCGTGATCTCGGGCTTGCCGGTGAACGCGCCGGTGGCGTTCATCGACAGCGTCTGCAGGCCCGGCGTCTTCGCGGTGGCCACGGCCAGCGCGTCGGTGTAGGAGGCGCAGCCCATGACGCCCGGCTTGTCCGGCCAGTTCCACGCGACCTCGCCGAGCTTGCCCGGCACGACGCGGTAGACGACGTCGGCGTTCGCGGTCCAGTCGGTCACCCAGATCTTCTGGGCGTCCGCGGAGACGCACAGGCCGCCGGGCAGCGTGAGGCCGGACGACATGACCGCGGAGCCCGCCGTCGGGTTGCCCTGCGCGGGCTTGCCGGATCCGTCGATCCGCAGCACCTTGCCGGCCAGCGAGTTCGGGTCGGCCGCCAGCGCGGGGTTGCCGGCGTCGCCGGTCGCGACCAGCAGCGCGCCCTTGCGGTCGCTCGCCAGCACGCCCCGGTTGCCGGTCGGGCCCTTCGGGATGCCGGTGAGGATCGGCTTGGGCGTGTCGCCCGGCGCGATCCGCAGCACGCGGTTGTCCGTCGCGGTCGTCACGTAGACGTACGCGAGCTGGTCCTCCGCGAACGTGGCCGACAGCGCGAGACCGCTCAGGCCGCCGTCGGCCGACGTGTCGGTCTCGATCTGCGCGACCACGACCGGGTCGACGTCCTTGGTGACCTTGAGCACGCGCCCGCCGCGTTCGGTGGCGTAGGCGGCGACCCCGCCCTGGGCGTCCGCGCCGATCGGGGCGACACCGGTGACGGTGTTCAGGCAGGTGGCGATGACCGCCGGGTTGAAGTCCTTGCAGCCCTGCGGCGGCGGCACGCTCTGCGGCGTCTGCCCGCGGCCCTGCTCGCCCGGCGCCTGCCGGTACTCGCCGGGCAGCTCGGGCTTGGGCCCCGCCTGCGGGGTCAGCTGTGGTTGCGCGCTCCAGCTCGTCGGGGCCGGCTCGTCGGGAAAGCTCGCACAGCCCCCTGCCAGCAGGCAGGCGGCGGTCAGCAACGTGATGGAACGAACCACGACGCCCAGGCTAGGTGCGCGACCGTGAATCCGGGGTGAACGCCTCGGACGTGGCGAAGTCGACCGAGCGCACCCGGCCGAGCAGCAGGTCGAGCTCCGCCGCCACGACCTCGGGAGCCTCCAGCGGCAGGTAGTGGCTGCACGGCAGCACCCGCAGCCGGGCCTGGGGCAGCGCCGCGACCGGGCCGGACATGCTCTCCGTCGTCGCCAGCACGTCGTCGCGGCCCGCCAGCAGTGTGACGGGACACACGATCGAGCCGAGGTCCTGGCGCGGCGTCCCGCCCAGCGCGAGCGCCAGCGTGAAGTACCAGCGCCAGTCGTGCTGCAGGAACCGGCCCACGGCGGTGGCCACGGCCTTCGGGTCGCTGCTCGGCTTGATCACGCCGCCGTGCCGCAGCAGGAACGTCGTCGCGTCGGTGACCGGCACGCGGTGCAGCACCTGGTCGAGCACGGGACCGGCCTGCTGCAGCAGCTTCGTGCCGGTCAGGCCGACGAACCGGCGCAGGCCCTTCGGCACCAGCGGCAGCATGGCGTCGAACGAGTCGCCCGGCGCGCCCGCGACGAGCAGCAGGCCCGCGACCCGGTCCGGGTGGCGCAACGCCAGCTCGGCCGCGATCGTGACGCCCATCGACCAGCCCATGACGACGCACCGCTCGACGCCCGCGTCGTCCAGCGCCGCGATCGCGTCCGACACGTGGTCGTCCAGCGTGATGTTGCGCTCGTCGACCGGCCGGTCCGAACCCATCGTGCCGCGCATGTACCAGCTGAGCAGGCCGCCGCGGCCGGTGAGCGACGGCCACGACTCGGGGCCGGAGCCCACGCCGGGGCACAGCAGCACCGGTGTGCCCTCACCCGGCACCTGCCACGTCCGGATCTTCGTGCCGTCCCACGCGATGACGTCGTGCTCCCGCATGCCCGTCATTCTGACGTACGTTGACCTCGTGACGCTCACCGTGCTCGTGCCAGATGACTTCGGAGTTCAGGCGCTGTCCCAGGTGGACGGTGTCCGCCCGGTCCGCTACACGGCCGGGGAGCCGTTGCCCGCGGACGGGCTCGACGCCGAGGTCCTGGTCCCGAGGTTCCTCGCCGGCACCGATCCGCGCGACGTGTTCGCCCAGCTGCCGAACCTGAAACTGGTGCAGCTGCTCAGCGCCGGCGCCGAGAACTTCGTCGGCCGCGTGCCGGACGGCGTGCTGCTGTCCACCTGCCGCGGCGCGCACGGCGGCAGCACGGCGGAGTGGGCCATCGGCGCGCTGATCGCGATCTACCGGGACTTCTTCGTCTTCGACCGCGCCCGCGCCGAAGGCCGCTGGGACTACCACCTGACGGACACCCTGCAGGACAAGGAGGTCCTGGTCGTCGGCGCCGGCGACCTCGGCGAGCAGCTGCGCCGCCGCCTCGAGCCGTTCGACGCCACCGCCACGCTGGTCGGCCGCACCGCCCGCGACGGCGTGCACGGCGTCGACGAGCTGCCGGAACTGCTGCCGCGGTTCGACGCCGTCGTGGTCTTCACGCCGATGACCGAGGAGACCCGGCACCTGGTCGACGCGAAGTTCCTGGCGGCGATGAAGGACGGCGCGATCCTGGTCAACGGCGCTCGCGGCCCGGTCGTCGACACCGGCGCGCTGCTCGCGGAACTGACCTCCGGCAGGCTGCGCGCCGCCCTCGACGTGACCGACCCCGAACCGCTGCCCGCGGACCATCCACTGTGGACGGCGCCGGGCCTCTTCCTCACCCCGCACGTGGCGGGCAGCTGCACGGGCCACACCAGGCGCGCCTACGCGGTGGTCGCGTCCGAGATCGCTCGGTACGTTGGAGGAGAACGACCGCGCAATCTGGTCCACGGGACTTATTAGTCCATCCGGGTGAAACTGGGCTGCCGTTCGGCTCTCGCGCGCCCGCATGCGGCCTCACTAGCGTGCGGGCGTGGCTACTCACGACAAAGGCTCGAGCACCTCGAGCGCCTTCTCCGACGACTCGTTCTACTCGAGCAGCGGAGGGGGAGTGCACCACTTCGACGACGGCACCGACAGAGTCGGCGGGAGCTCGACCCAGCCGTACGACTCGTCGACGAAGGCGTTCGACAACACGGGCTACACGCCGCTCGAGAAGTCCACTGAGGACTCGCTCCCGCGCGACGACCCGTTCGAGGACGACCGCAAGAAGTTCGGCTGGACGGCGGGTCCCGACCTCGGCCTGCTCGGCCTGCGCGCCGTGCTGGGCGGCATCTTCGTGCTGCACGGCCTGCAGAAGGTGTTCGGCCTCTTCGGCGGGCCCGGCATCGACGGCTTCGCGCAGTCGCTGGAGAAGATGGGCTACCGCGAGTCCGTCGTGCTCGCCTGGGTCACCGGCATCACCGAGCTCGCGGGCGGCGGCCTGCTGGTGCTCGGCCTCTTCACCCCGCTCGCCGCGGCCGGCCTGCTCGCCGTGATGGCCAACGTCATCGCGCTCAAGTACAAGGGCGGCTTCTTCGGCCCCAACGGCGTCGAGCTGGAGCTCGCCCTCGCCGGCATGGCGTTCGCGGCGCTGTTCGCGGGCCCCGGCCGCGCGGCCCTCGACTACAACCGCAGCTGGTTCCGCCACCCCGTGGCGGCCGGGTTCATCGCACTGCTGCTCGGCGCGGGCGGCGCGGCGGTGACGTTCTTCGTCTTCCGGTAGGAAGGTTCCTCGTGGGGAAGAACCTGACGGGCGCCGTCCTGCAGCTGGCGTTGCTCGTGATCGGGATTCCGGTCGTGTACCTCGTGGCGTTCCCGTTCGGGTTGACCGGGCGGTCGCTGCTGCCGCCGATCGGGTTGCTCGCGGGGCTGGTCGTCGCCGGTGTCGTGGTCAAGAGGACGAACCAGCCCGTCAGCGGACCGCTGACGGGCTGGCTGGTGTTCGGCGCCTGCTTGGCGCTCGCACTCGCTCTTTAACGGCTCGGGTCGCGCACCGCACCGGTCGACGCATCCGTCGCCATCCGCGCGTACGCCCGCAGCGCACCCGTGACGGGGCGGACGCGGTCCACCGGCTGCCACGGCCGTTCGGACGCCTCCATCTTGGCGCGGCGCTCGGCCAGCACCTCGTCGTCCACCAGCAGCTCGAGCCGGCGCTCGTGCACGTCGATCAGGATCCGGTCGCCGTTGCGGACCAGGCCGATCGTGCCGCCGCCCGCCGCCTCCGGCGAGATGTGGCCGATCGACAAGCCTGAGGACCCGCCGGAGAACCGGCCGTCGGTGATCAGCGCGCACTTCTTGCCCAGGCCGGAGCCCTTCAGGAACGCCGTGGGGTGCAGCATCTCCTGCATGCCGGGACCGCCGGAGGGGCCTTCGTAGCGCACGACCAGGACCTCGCCCGCCTGGATCTCCTTCTTGAGGATCACCGAGACGGCCTCCTCCTGGGACTCGACGACGCGCGCCGGGCCCTCGAAGTGCCACAGGTCCTCGTCGATGCCCGCGGCCTTGATGATCGCGCCGCGCTCGGCCAGGTTGCCGCGCAGCACGGCCAGGCCGCCGTCCTTGGTGTAGGCGTGCTCGACGTCGCGGATGCAGCCGCCGGCCGCGTCGGTGTCCAGCGACGACCACCGGTTCGACGTCGAGAACGCCTGGGTGGTGCGCACGCCGCCGGGTGCCGCGTGGAAGAGCTCCAGGGCCTGCTCGGACGGGTTCTCCGCCCGGATGTCCCACTTGCCGAGCCACTCCGCGAGGGTCGGCGTGTGCACCGACGTCACGTCCTCGTTCAGCATGCCGCCGCGGCGCAGTTCGCCCAGCAGCGCGGGGATTCCGCCCGCCCGGTGCACGTCCTCCATGTGGTAGTCGCTGTTCGGCGACACCTTGGACAGGCACGGCACGCGGCGCGACAGGTCGTCGATGTCCTGCAACGTGAAGTCGATCTCGCCCTCCTGCGCGGCGGCGAGGATGTGCAGCACGGTGTTCGTCGAGCCGCCCATGGCCATGTCGAGCGCCATCGCGTTCTCGAACGCCTTGCGGTTCGCGATCGACCGCGGCAGCGCCGACTCGTCGTCCTCGCCGTACCAGCGCTTGCACAGCTCCACGACGACGCGGCCGGCCTCGGAGAACAGCTCGCGGCGCGCGGCGTGGGTCGCGAGCGTCGAGCCGTTGCCCGGCAGCGACAGGCCCAGTGCCTCGGTGAGGCAGTTCATCGAGTTCGCGGTGAACATGCCGGAGCAGGACCCGCACGTCGGGCACGCGGAGCGCTCGACCTCGGACAGGCCGTCCTCGCTCACGGCCGGGGACGCCGACGCGGAGATCGCGGTGATCAGGTCCGTCGGCGCGACGGCGACGCCCTCGACGACGACGGCCTTGCCGGCCTCCATCGGCCCGCCGGACACGAACACGACGGGGATGTTGAGCCGCATCGCCGCGTTGAGCATGCCGGGGGTGATCTTGTCGCAGTTCGAGATGCAGACGATCGCGTCGGCCTGGTGCGCGTTGACCATGTACTCGACGGAGTCGGCGATGATCTCGCGGCTGGGCAGCGAGTAGAGCATCCCGCTGTGGCCCATGGCGATGCCGTCGTCGACCGCGATGGTGTGGAACTCGCGCGGCACGCCACCCGCCTCGCGCACGGCCTCCGCCACGATGTCGCCGAGGTCGCGCAGGTGCACGTGACCCGGCACGAACTGCGTGTAGGAGTTGGCGATCGCGATGATCGGCTTGCCGAAGTCGCCGTCGGTCATGCCGGTGGCGCGCCAGAGGGCGCGGGCACCCGCTGCGTTGCGGCCGTGCGTGGTGGTGCGAGAGCGGAGCTGAGGCACTGCTCCTCCAGGTTCAGTTCACGAAAAAGAGCGCGCGGGACGCGGGGGTGAGGCGTCCACCAGTCTGGGAGCGGTGCCTCAAAGGCTACTTGTGCGCAGGCTCGCGGTGACCAGCAGACAGGCGAGTGCGAGCGTGATGACGTGCACAGCGGTGCACCACAGGCAGATCTTGCCGATGATGAGGAACTCGGCCGCGACCAGGTAGACCACCATCAGCACGCCGGTGCCGGCGGCCCCGAGCCGCACCCACCTCAGGGCGTCGACCCGCCACGCGAACGGGAGGCAGATCACGGTCAGGAACGCGAAGAAGGCCAGCCCGAGGAACGCGACGGGCACACCGAACAGCTCCGACTGCTCGCTCGTCGTCACCGTCTCGCAGTCGACCACGGCGTCGGCCGAGCACAGCAGCGCGCCGGCGTTGAAGTGCGTGTAGGTCAGATAAGCCGAGATCAGCAGGCCCGCGACGGACAGCAGCAGGCTCAGCAGCGGAACTCGTCTGGTCACTTCTCCGACTGTACGGTCTCGTCCGCGGCCTTCGCGGGAACCTCGGCCACGTCCTCGGCGACCTCGGCGGCCGTGTCCTGCGCGGTCTCCTGCGCGGCCTCTTCCTGCTCGTCGGCCCTGATCGTCGGGTCGGGCACGCGGCCGCCGCTCACCAGCGACAGCGCCGGCAGGTGCATGAACCGCACCGCGGGCAGCGTCACCTCCGACGCGTCCTCCTTGACCGCCCGCAGCCAGCCCTTCTGGATCAGGCGGATGTACTTCACCTCGGACCACTTCAGCGTCGTGGTGCCGAACACGCCGCGCGCGACGATCTCCTCCTCGGTGACCGTGGTGCGGTTGCGCAGGACCCAGTAGGCGTAGCCGAGGGGCAGGACGTAGAGCACTTGCAGCCCCGGAGCGACCCACGCCACGGGGGTGACGCAGATGACGATCAAAGCCGCTGCGAGCAGGGCCGTTGCCGGGATGCGAAAGACCAGCTTCTTCACCCGGTCGATTGTTCCACGTCCACGATCCGGGATTTCCGTCCCGCAGAGTTGACGCACTCTTGCGCGAGGGGATAACGTCCGCCTCATGCAGCGCACGCTCGTTCTCGTACTTCTCAGGCGCGTCGACGCCTGAGCCGAACAGCCTGCGTCGACGCGCGACCCTCGCACGACCCAACTCCGGGTTGTCGAGGGTTTTTTCGTGTCCGGACCCCGATACCCACGAGGCAATGAGATGACCAGCGCACCATCGCGACAGGCTTCCGAGCCCACGTCGCCACGTCCAGGTCCGCGGCCCAAACCGGCCCCGCCGACGGGCGCACCGATTCGTGTAACCGGTGCTCAGTCGCTCGTCCGGTCGCTCGAAGCGGTCGGCTGCGAAGTGGTCTTCGGCATTCCCGGCGGGACGATCCTCCCCGCGTACGACCCGCTGCTGGACTCCACGAAGGTCCGGCACGTCCTCGTCCGCCACGAGCAGGGCGCGGGCCACGCGGCCACCGGGTACGCGCAGGCCACCGGCAAGGTCGGCGTCTGCATGGCGACCTCGGGACCGGGCGCGACCAACCTCGTCACGCCGCTCGCGGACGCGAACATGGACTCCGTGCCCGTCGTCGCGATCACCGGCCAGCAGTCGCGGCCGCTGATCGGCACGGACGCCTTCCAGGAGGCGGACATCTGCGGCATCACGATGCCGATCACCAAGCACAACGTCCTCGTGACCGACGCCGCGGAGATCCCGCGGGCGATCGCGGAGGCGTTCCACATCGCGGCGACCGGCCGACCCGGCCCGGTCCTCGTCGACATCCCGAAGGACGTGCTGCAGGAGCAGACCAGCTTCTCGTGGCCGCCCGAGATGCGCCTGCCCGGGTACCGGCCGACGACCCGGCCGCACGGCAAGCAGGTGCGCGAGGCCGCGAAGCTGATCGTCCACGCCCGCAAGCCCGTCCTGTACGTGGGCGGCGGCGTGATCAAGGCCGACGCGCACGCCGAGCTGATGCGCCTGGCGGAGGACACCGGCATCCCGGTCGTCACGACGCTGATGGCGCGCGGCGCGTTCCCCGACTCGCACGACCAGCACCTGGGCATGCCCGGCATGCACGGCACCGTCGCGGCCGTCGCGGCGATGCAGCGCTCGGACCTGCTGATCGCGCTGGGCGCCCGCTTCGACGACCGCGTCACGGGCCAGCTCTCGTCGTTCGCCCCGGACGCGCAGGTCATCCACGCCGACATCGACCCGGCCGAGATCTCCAAGAACCGCCGCGCGGACGTCCCCATCGTGGGCGACTGCAAGGAGATCATCACCGAGCTGATCGACGCCGTGCGCGCCGAGCGCGAGAACACCAAGGCCGTCGACCTGGCGCCGTGGTGGGAGACGCTGAAGTCGCTGCGCGAGACGTTCCCGCTCGGCTACGACTGGCCGGACGACGGCACGCTGTCGCCGCAGTACGTCATCGAGCGCATCGGGCAGCTCTCGCCGTCCGACACGATCTACACCGCGGGCGTCGGCCAGCACCAGATGTGGGCCGCGCAGTTCGTGAAGTACGAGCACCCGCGCACGTGGATCAACTCCGGCGGCCTCGGCACGATGGGCTTCGCCGTCCCGGCGGCGATGGGCATCAAGGCCGGTGAGCCGGACCGCACGGTGTGGGCCATCGACGGCGACGGCTGCTTCCAGATGACCAACCAGGAGCTCGCCACCTGCGCCATCGAGGGCCTGCCGGTGAAGATCGCCGTGATCAACAACGGCAACCTGGGCATGGTCCGCCAGTGGCAGACCCTGTTCTACGGCGAGCGGTACTCCAACACGGATCTGGGCACGCACAAGCACCGCATCCCAGACTTCAAGCTCCTGGCGGAAGCCCTCGGGTGCGCGGGCCTGCGCGCCGAGTCGCGCGAGGAGGTGGACGAGGTGATCGCGAAGGCGCTGGAGATCAACGACCGCCCGGTCGTGATCGACTTCGTCGTCGGCAAGGACGCCCAGGTGTGGCCCATGGTCGCGGCGGGCACCGGCAACTCCGAGATCATGGCCGCCCGCGGCATCCGCCCCCTGTTCGACGAGGACATCTGATGACCAGGCACACGCTGAGCGTTTTGGTCGAGGACAAGCCCGGTGTGCTCGCACGCGTCGCCGGCCTGTTCTCCCGCCGCGGCTTCAACATCGAGTCGCTCGCGGTCGGCCGCACGGAGTACCCCGACATCTCGCGCATGACGATCGTGGTGTCGGTCGAGGAGCTGCCGCTGGAGCAGGTCACCAAGCAGCTCAACAAGCTCATCAACGTCATCAAGATCGTGGAGCTGGAGCCGGCGGCTTCCGTTCAACGGCAACTGGTGCTCATCAAGGTCCGCGCGGACGCCACCGTGCGCTCGCAGGTCCTCGAGACCGTGCAGCTCTTCCGCGCGAAGGTCGTCGACGTCTCGCCCGAGGCGGTCACCATCGAGGCCACCGGCACGTCTGAAAAACTCGACGCGTTGCTGCGCATGCTGGAGCCCTACGGGCTCCGCGAGATCGTCCAGTCCGGCATGGTCGCCATCGGCCGTGGCGCTCGTTCCATCACCGCCACCGCGGTCCGCTAGAAACCACGAAGAGGGAAATACTGTGAGCGTTGAGATCTTCTACGACGACGATGCCGACCTGAGCGTCATCCAGGGCCGCAAGGTGGCCGTGATCGGCTACGGCAGCCAGGGCCACGCCCACGCGCTGTCGCTGCGCGACTCGGGCGTCGAGGTCCGCATCGGCCTGCAGGAGGGCTCGAAGTCCCGCGCCAAGGCCGAGGAGGAGGGCCTGGAGGTCGGTACGCCGGCGGAGGTCTCCGCGTGGGCTGACGTGATCATGATCCTGGCGCCGGACACCGCCCAGCGCCACATCTACGCCAACGAGATCGCCGCCAACCTCAACGAGGGCGACGCGATCTTCTTCGGTCACGGCTTCAACATCCGCTACGGCCTCATCACCGCACCGTCCGGTGTGGACGTCGCCATGGTCGCCCCGAAGGGCCCGGGCCACCTGGTCCGCCGCCAGTTCGTCGACGGCAAGGGCGTCCCGGCGCTCATCGCGGTCGAGCAGGACGCCTCGGGCAACGCCCAGGCCCTCGCCCTGTCCTACGCCAAGGGCATCGGCGGCACCCGCGCGGGCGTCATCAAGACGACGTTCAAGGAGGAGACCGAGACCGACCTGTTCGGCGAGCAGGCCGTCCTCTGCGGTGGCGCCTCCGCGCTCGTCCAGGCGGGCTTCGAGGTCCTCACCGAGGCGGGCTACGCCCCCGAGGTCGCGTACTTCGAGTGCCTGCACGAGCTGAAGCTGATCGTCGACCTCATGTACGAGGGCGGCATCGCCCGCATGCGCTACTCGATCTCCGACACCGCCGAGTTCGGTGACCTGACCCGCGGCCCGCGCGTCATCACCCCCGCGGTCAAGGAGGAGATGAAGAAGATCCTGGGCGAGATCCAGGACGGCACCTTCGCGAACGAGTGGGTGGCCGAGGACGACAACGGCCGCGCGAACTACAAGAAGCTGCAGCAGGAGGGCGAGAACCACCCGATCGAGGCAACGGGCAAGAAGCTCCGCGACATGATGTCGTGGGTCGACCGCCCGATCACCGAGACCGCCTGACGTTCTCACCAGGTCTTTCCCCCAGGGAGGCCCGTGGCGCGCGTGTGACGCGCCGCGGGCCTTTCCGCTTTCCCGGCCAGGCCATCCGCTAGCTTCTCCGACATGACCGAGAGCGCGCCGATCTACGACGACAAGGCCCACGTGCGCGGCAACCTGGACCTGCGCGAGGCGGACTGGAAGCGCCCGCCGGAGCCGGAACCGGAGGACGGCCACGTGGAGATCGCCTTCGTGGAACACACCGACGGCGCCACCTACGTCGCGATGCGCAACTCCAAGCAGCTCGAACCGGTCCTGGTCTTCACGATGGCGGAGTGGGACGCGTTCGTGGCGGGCGCGAAGGACGGGGAGTTCGACGAGCCCTGGTGACCGCGTCGGCCACCTCCTCCAGCGGCAACGTCCCGTCGACGATCACCGCACCCCGCCTCCGGTAGTCACCTTCGACGTGCGAGTTGTGCTGCAACGCCGCAGCCAGCTCCTCCGGGTGCTTCCCGAAGGAGTTCCCGGTGCGACCGCGCAACCGCGAGCGCACCACGTCGTCACCGATCACCAGGCACACGACCACGTCGAAGAGGTCCCAGACCTCCTCCTCGTTCTCGACGCACCCGCACAGGTACCCGTCCGCTTCCCGAGTCCGCGCCGCCAGCCGCTCGACCTGCGCGCGGTCGATCCGCCACCCGTACCGGTCGAGCCACCCCGGCGGCACCGGGTCGGGCGGATCGACGACGACCTGCCCGGACACCCGGTCCACCCACCGGTTGTAGCCCTCCCAGTCGGCGTCGACAGCCAGCTCTCCGCGCTCTCGCAAGACCCCGCAGAGACTCGACTTGCCCGCCCCGGACGTGCCGGTCACCCACACCAGTGACATGGGCAGAGCATGGCGGCACGACGAACAACCCCGCACCCGCTTTTCACAGCAAGCCAAGCGACGCCGAAGGCGAGCCGCCTCCCGCACGCGATGCCGAAGGCGAGCCGTACAAACCCCCGCACTTCCAAGCGACGCCGAAGGCGAGCCGTCTTTTCCTTGCGCCGACCAGAGCCGGTGAACCCACCCGTGTTGTGGCGATCGGGGCTTGACTTCGGGAACAGCGGCGATGGAACCCAGGTCCTTCGTCCGGGGGTGCACGCCCACGCTGGAACAGCCACGGGGACAACACACCAGGACCACGCTGGAACCGACTCCACCGGAACCCAACCGCACCACGCCAAACTCGTACAAGCCCAAACGCACGGGCACCCGCCGACCAGGGACCCAGGTAACCAGCGCAAACAACGTCCCATCCCACAAGACGCGCACAGTGACCTGAGCCACCCGCCGAGAACGAGCCGCAAGCATCCTGACTATGCTCGTTAACAGTCCGGACACATTGCGGTGCTCCGGTCGGCGCGGGCCAGCCGCCCCCGACCACGCCCGCGCCCCACGATCCGACCCTTCCTGGGAGCGATGTCCGTGACCAACACGAGCCGACCCGTTGTTCTCATCGCCGAGAAGCTCGCACCGTCCGTTCTGGACGCTCTCGGCGACGGCGTCGAAGTGCGCCACGTAGACGGAACCGACCGCGCCGCCCTCCTCGAGGCCGTCGCCGACGCGGACGCGCTGCTCGTCCGGTCCGCCACCCAGGTCAACGCCGAGGTGTTCGCCGCGACCCGCAAGCTCAAGGTCGTCGCCCGCGCGGGTGTCGGTCTCGACAACGTCGAGGTGCCGGCCGCCACGCAGAACGGCGTGATGGTCGTCAACGCGCCGACGTCCAACATCGTCAGCGCCGCCGAGCACGCCGTCGCGCTGCTGCTCAGCGTCGCGCGGCAGATCCCCGCCGCGCACGAGACGCTGCAGAACCACGAGTGGAAGCGCTCCAAGTTCAACGGTGTCGAGCTCAACGGCAAGACCGTCGGCGTCGTGGGCCTGGGCAAGATCGGCCAGCTGTTCGCGCAGCGCATCGCCGCGTTCGGCGTCGAGCTCATCGCCTACGACCCGTACGTGAGCGCCGCGCGCGCCGCGCAGCTCGGCATCGAGCTCGTCACGCTCGAGGAGCTGCTCGAGAAGGCGGACGCGATCAGCATCCACCTGCCGAAGACGCCCGAGACCAAGGGCCTCATCGGTGCGGAGCAGCTGGCCAAGGCCAAGCGCGGCGTCATCATCGTCAACGCCGCCCGCGGTGGCCTCATCGACGAGGAAGCCCTCGCCGAGGCCGTGAAGGAGGGCCAGGTCGGCGGCGCCGGCATCGACGTCTTCTCCACCGAGCCCACGACCGAGAGCCCGCTGTTCAACGTGCCGGGCATCGTCGTCACGCCGCACCTCGGCGCCTCGACCGCCGAGGCCCAGGACCGCGCGGGCACGGACGTCGCGAAGAGCGTCGCCCTCGCGCTGGCCGGCGAGTTCGTGCCGGACGCCGTCAACGTGCAGGGCGGTGCCGTCGGCGAGGAGGTGCGCCCGTACCTGCCGCTGGTGCAGAAGCTCGGCACCGTCCTCAGTGCACTGTCGCCCAAGGCCCCGACCAGCGTCACGGTCGAGGTGCGCGGCGAACTGTCCACTGAGGACGTCGCGGTGCTGCCGCTGGCCGCGCTGCGCGGCGTGTTCTCCAAGGTCGTCGAGTCGCAGGTGACGTTCGTCAACGCCCCGCAGCTCGCGGCCGACCTCGGCGTCACCGTCGAGGTCGTCAAGGAGACCGAGAGCCCCAACCACCGCAGCCTCGTCACGGTCAAGGCCGTGCAGGCCGACGGCACGACGAACAGCGTGTCCGGCACCGTCAGCGGCATCGCGCAGGTCGAGAAGCTGGTCAACATCAACGGCCGCAACTTCGACCTCCGCGCCGAGGGCACCGTGCTGCTGCTCGAGTACCCGGACCGCCCCGGCGTCATGGGCACCGTCGGCACGCTGCTCGGCGAGGCCGGCGTGAACATCGAAGCCGCGCAGATCAGCCAGACCGGCAGCGACGCGGTGATGGTGCTGCGCGTGGACCGCCCGGTCGACACGCAGGTCCTCGACCCGATCGGCGCCGCCGTGGGTGCGCGCACGGTCCGCTCCGTCGACTTCGGATAGTCGCGACAAACCGGGAAGGGGACGGCAAAGTCCCCTTCCCGGTGAACACCTCGTTCACAACGAACGCATAACAGGCAACTGTCTGTAGACAACATTCATACTTTCGGGGCAATCGCGGAGACACGATCAGCGATTAGCGTCCCAACGAGGTCGACCTGTGCCGTGGAGGGCGCGGCACTGTTCCGGGTCGAAGGCACACACCTCGGTTGGGGCAACGTTGTGAAAAGACGATCGAGTTTGGTGGTGTTCTCTGCCATCACCACACTGCTGATCGCACCCGCCACGGCGCAGGCGCAGGGCGAACCGCTCGCGCAGCCGGTGAAGGGTGCACAGGGGCTGGACGCGAAGGCGTTGCAGCTGAAGGTTTCTCCCCGGCTCCACTCCAGCGGCACGGTCACCGCGTTCGTCGCGCTCGACCGCAAGCCGGCCGTCGACGCGTTCGACGAGAAGAAGAGCCAGGGCAAGGAGGTCGCGAAGCAGGCCGCCAAGCAGGCCAAGAACGACGTCGCCGCCACCGCGGACCAGGTCGTCGGCCAGCTCAAGAGCGCGGACACCGGCACCAAGGAGCTGTACCGCACCTCCAACGGCGTCCCCGGCGTCGTCGTGAAGGCGGACGCCCAGAAGGTGCGCGACCTCGCGCAGCGCCAGGACGTGCTCGCGGTCTACCCGGTCGTGCCGAAGAAGCGCCAGAACTCGAACGCCGTGCAGCTCACGAAGACGCTCAACGTCTGGCAGCAGTACGGCAAGCTCGGCGACGACGTGCGCGTCGGCATCATCGACACCGGTGTCGACTACACCCACGCGAACTTCGGCGGTCCCGGCACGGTCGAGGCGTTCAAGGCCGTCGACCCGCGCGTGAAGGACCCGAACTTCCCGACCGCGAAGGTCGTGGGCGGCTACGACTTCGTCGGCGAGGACTACGACGGCGAGAGCACCGACCCGGCGATCAACACGCCGAAGCCCGACCCCAACCCCATCGACTGCAACGGCCACGGCTCGCACGTCGCGGGCACCACGGCCGGCTTCGGCGAGAACGCCGACGGCAGCACGTTCAAGGGTGACTACACCAAGCTCGACGCCGCGAAGCTCAACGAGATGAAGATCGGCCCCGGCACCGCGCCGAAGGCCCAGATCTTCGCGCTGAAGGTCTTCGGCTGCGAGGGCTCGACGAACGTCACCTCGCAGGCGCTCGACTGGTCGCTCGACCCCGACGGCGACGGCGACTTCTCCGACCACCTCGACGTGGTCAACCTGTCGCTCGGCTCCGACTACGGCGCCCCGGACGACCCCGACAGCCTCTTCGTGAAGAAGCTCTACAAGGTCGGCGTCATGCCGGTCTTCTCCGCGGGCAACGGCGGCGACCTCTACGACATCGGCGGCTCGCCGGGCAACACGCCCGAGGCGCTGACCGTCGCGTCCGTGCGCGACTCCTTCGTGCTGCGCGACGGCGCCGAGGTCAAGGGCCAGGGACTCAAGCCCGGTCAGTACAGCCAGAGCTTCACCGGCTACCTCGGCTACGACAAGGAACTGCCGGTCGTGAAGCTCAGCCAGGCGGGCAACGCCGACGGCTGCGTCGCGATCACCGACAACGTCGCGGGCAAGTTCGTGTGGCTGGAGTGGGACGACAACGACGCCACGCGCCGCTGCGGTTCCGCCGTCCGCGCCAACAACGTGCAGGCAGCGGGCGGTCAGGGCGTGCTCCTGTCCTCCGCGCTGGAGAACTTCGCGGCGGGCATCGCGGGCAACGCGGGCATCCCGATGTTCCAGTTCACCGGCTCCGCCACCGCGGCGATCCGCCCGGCGCTGGACGCGGGCACGCTCGTGGTCCGCCTCGCTGGTGACCTGCGCACCTCGACGCCGACCTACGACCAGTCCATTTCGGACACGCCGAGCTCGTTCACGAGCCGCGGCACCCGCGGTCAGTCGATCAAGCCGGACGTCGCGGCGCCCGGTGACACGATCTCGTCCACGGCCGTCGGTTCCGGCAACGACCGCTCGGTCATCTCCGGCACCTCGATGGCGTCCCCGCACGTCGCCGGCATCGCGGCCCTGGTGCGCCAGACGCACCCGGACTGGACGCTGGAAGAGGTCAAGGCCGCGATCATGAACACCGCGGGCGCGGACGTGAAGGAGAACGGCAAGACCTTCGCCCCCAACCGCGTCGGCACCGGCCGCGTGGACGGCAAGGCCGCGATCGACAACCAGGTCCTCGCCTACGTCGAGGAGGACAACGGCTACGTCAGCGCGAACTTCGGCGTCGTCGAGGTCGCCAAGCCGGTCCAGAAGACCAAGACCATCAAGATCGTCAACAAGTCCACGAAGTCCGTGGAGTACAAGGTCGGCTACACCGCGGCCACGACGATCCCCGGCGTGAGCTACGTGCTCTCGCAGAACTCGGTCAAGCTGAGCCCGCGCGGCGTCGCCCGCGTCAAGGTGACGCTGAAGATCGACGACCCGAAGGCGCTGCGCAAGACGGTCGACCCGACCGTGGAGCCGCTGCAGCTCGACACGCCGCGCCAGTTCCTCGCGGACGCCTCCGGTCGCGTGACCCTCACGCCGACCGCCGGCGCCACCGTGCCGCTGCGGCTGTCGGTCTACTCGGCACCGAAGCCGGTCGCGGACATCACCACCGTCGACAGCCTCAAGTTCCGGGGCAACGACAAGCAGGCGATCCTCAACCTGACCGGCAAGGGCCTCGACCAGGGCACGGGCTCGCAGGCCTACCGCTCGCTGGTCAGCGTCCTCGAGCTGCAGGCCCAGTCGCCGAAGCTGCGCGACTGCAAGCGCAACGTCACCGAGAACTGCGCGCTCAACGAGACCGCCAAGGGCGGCGACCTGCGCTACGTCGGCGCGGCCTCCACGGCCCCGCTCGCCAAGGCCCAGGGCAGGCCGGAGGAGTCGCTGCTCGCGTTCGGTGTCGCGATGTGGGGCAACTGGTACAACCTCGGCAAGAACACCATCCCGTTCGTCGACATCGACACCAACGGTGACGGCAAGGCGGACTTCGAGACCTACGCGGACCGCCTGACCGACACCGACCTGCTGGTCGCCACCACGGTGAACCTGGCCACGGGGGAGACGGTCGACATCCAGGGCGTCAACGGCCTGTTCGGCGACGTCGACGCGAACGTGCAGGACACCAACGTCGTGGTCCTGCCGGTGCTGCTCTCGGCACTCGGCATCGACCCGGCGAAGAACTCCGCGCGCGTCAGCTACACCGTCGGCACCGCGGGCTACTACTCGGCGCCGGGCAACGCGAACAAGCTGATCGACGTGATCGACCGCCCGCTGTCCTTCGACCCGCTCAAGCCGGGTCTGTGGGCGCAGGGCGGCGGCGACGCGGCGCTCGCGCACGTCGCGAAGCCGGGCACGGCGCTCGTGGTCAACAAGGACGAGGCCGCCCTGAAGGCGGACAGGTCCGAGGGCCTGCTGGTGCTGAACCACCACAACGCCAACGGCGACCGCGCGTCGGTCGTCACGGTCAAGTCGAGCGGCCGGGGCGGCGCTCACTAGTCCGATGTCTGCGGAAGG
>NZ_JBHXCW010000069.1:0-34523 GCF_042725365.1 Lentzea sp. NPDC060358
GCCCCGCCGTCGTGCCGTCCCGGGTCCAGGCGCGCGACGGCGTCCCCGTCGCGGCCCGCCCGGTAGCGCCGGTCGAACTCCTCTCCCAGCTCCGCCCGCAGGCGCTCGGTGAGCCGCGCGACGAAGACACCGCCGCCACCGCCGCCTCCGCGCAGCCGTGCCGCGGCACCGAGCACCTCCGCCGCGGCACCGGGATCTCCGCGATGCGCGGCCACCTGCGCGAGGGCCGCGCCGAGCAGGGCGAGGACGGGCCGGTCTCCGGTCGCCGTGGCCACGGGGTACGCCTCGCGCAGATCGGCGAGGGCCTGGTCCAGCCGCCGCGGGTCGCCCGCGGCGGCGAGGGCGTTCACGACCGCGGTGGAGGCGAGCACGGTGGTGACGACGTGGCCGCGCACCGCCGTGGTCCGGCGCGCGGCGGTCAGGCGCGTGCGGACGTCGTCGGCCAGGCGCAGCGCTCCCTCGTGGTCGCCGTCCACCCAGTCGACGCCGGTCGTCATCGCGTCGGCCAGCAGGCCCGTCTCCACGCTCCGCCACGAGCCGCCCGCCGGCCGCAGGGCGGCCAGGTCCTCCCGCGCCGCCCCGTTGTCCCCCGACGACCACCTCAGCCAGGCCGTCCGCAGCCGCAGGAACCGGGCGTCGTAGGACGCTCCCAGCTCGCGCGCGGCCCGCAGCGCCACCCCGCAGTCGGCGAGCGCACCCGGCAGGTCGCCGTCGACGGCCTTCAGCTGGGCCTGGAGGCTGGTCGTGATCGCGATGCCCCAGCGGTCCCCCGCCTCGCGGAAACCACGGGCCGCGAGGGCGACCTCGGCCCGCATCCGGTCCGGGTCGCCACCGTTCTCCGCCCGGCCCGCGGCCGCCGCGTGCACCACCGCGCGCAGCCACGGGTCGGACGGCGGAGGAACGGGACCGTCCGCGGCGAGACCGGCCATGCCGGGGAAGAGCTCCGCCATCGCCGCGATGCCGCCGTAGGGCGCCGGAGCCGCCCGCCACCGCCGGTGCAGCTCCGCGCCGGCGCCGGCCACGCGCCCCTCCTCCAGCAGGGCCATCGCCCGCACCGCCTCGGCGTGCACGAGGTGCGGCTCGTCGATTCCCCGGTGGGCGTCGATCAGCCGGTCCAGCCAGCCGATGTCGTGGGCGTTGCCGGTCATCCTGGTCAGCCACGCGGTGCTCAGCGTCGACATCAGCGCGGCGCGCGGCCGCCCCGAGTCGAGCAGGAACCGGCGGGCGGCGGCGATGTTCGCCTCCTCCGCGCGCAGGGTGGCGAGCGCCGGCAGCTGGTCGTGGCCGCGCAGCACGGGTTCGAGCGCGTCGGTGAGCCCGGCGAAGTGGCCGGCGTGCCGTTCGCGCCAGGAGTCGGCCAGGCCCTGCTCGGTCAGCCGGTCGAGGCCGTACTCGCGCAGCGTCTCGAGCATCCGGCAGCGGATCGGGGTGTCCGGCTGGATCGTCAGCAGCGACTTCTCGGCGAGGGCGACCAGCAGGTCGCCGATCTCGTCCGCGGGCAGCGCGTCGTCGGCGCAGACGGCCACGGCCGCCTCCTCGGTGGCGCCGCCGGGGAACACCGACAGCCGCTCGGCGAGGAGCCGTTCCCGCCCGGTCAGCAGGTCCCAGCTCCAGCCGACCACCGCGCGAAGCGTGCGGTGCCGCGGCAGGGCGGTGCGGTCGCCGCCGGTCAGCAGCCGGAACCGGTCGGAGAGCCTGCGGGCGATCTCCGCCACCGGCAGCACGCGCAGCCGGGCCACCGCGAGCTCGATCGCGAGCGGCAGGCCGTCGAGCCGGCGGACCACGGTGACCACGTCCCCGGCGGTCGAGTGGTCCAGGACGAAGCCGGGCCGGGCCGTCGCGGCGCGGTCGAGGAACAGCCGGACCGCGGGCGAACGGGCGGCCTCTCCGGGACCGGCGCCGGCCGGGGGCAGGGCGAGCGGCTCGACCGCGGTCAGCGCCTCGCCCGTCAGCCCGAGCGGTTCCCGGCTGGTCGCCAGCACCCGCACGCCGGGTGCGGCGGCGACGACCTCGGCGACCAGGCCGGCGACGGCGTCGACCACGTGCTCGCAGTTGTCCACCACCAGCAGCCCGTCCGCCTCGCCCAGCGCGTCGAGCAGCCGCTCGCGGTCGTCCCCGCCCGGACCTGCCCCGAGCCGGGTCTCGAGCAGGCCGAGCGCGTCCAGCACGGCCCGCGGCACGCCGGTGCCGGAGGTGACCGGCGCGAGCTCGACGACCCACGCCTCGCGGTGCCCGTCCGCCGACCAGGTCCGCGCCACCTCGGTGGCGAGCCTCGTCTTGCCCGCGCCGCCGGGCCCGACCAGCGTGCTCAGCCGGTGCGCCGCCACGGAGGACAGGACGGCGGCCACCTCCGCGTCGCGGCCGACGAAACTCGTGAGCGGTGTGCCCAGCGGCCGCTTCCGGCCGCGCCGCGGGTGCACCGGGCGGCCGAGGTCGCCGCCGAGCAGCCGCAGGTGCAGGTCGCGCAGCTCCGGTCCGGGGTCGGCGCCCAGCTGCCCGGCCAGGTCGCGGCGGATCCGCTCGTACGCGGCCAGCGCCTCACCACCGCGCCCGGTCGCGGCCAGCGCCGTGATCAGCTGCGCGGCGAAGTCCTCGCGCAGCGGGTGCTCGTCCACCGCGGTCCGCAGGTCGCCGGCCACCTCGCCGGCCCGGCCGAGCGCCAGTGCCGCGGCGAACCGGCCCGCGGCGGCGTCCAGGCGGAGGCGCTCCAGCTCGGCGGTCAGGCCGGGCAGGTGGGCCGCGTCGGGCACCCCTCCGAGCGCCGGTCCCCGCCACAGCGCGAGCGCCCGCCCGAACGCGTCCAGCGCGCCCTCGTCGTCCCCCGCCAGCGCCGCGCGGCGGCCGTCGGCCACCAGGTCGCGGAACTCGAGCACGTCGACGGCGTCGCGGTCGAGCGGCAACCGGTAGCCGTGCGCGTCCATCAGCACCGAACCCGCGCCGCCCAGCGCGGCGCGCAGCCGGGAGAGCAGGGACTGCAACGCGTGTGAGGCAGCGGCGGGCGGGGTGTCCGGCCAGATCGCGTCGACCAGTTCGTCCACGCTCACGGACCGGGGAACGGCCACCGCGAGCCGGCAGAGCGCCGCGCGCAGCCGGTCGCCGGCCAGCGGCACCACCACGCCGCCGACGGTCACCTCCAGCGGCCCCAGCACCGCCACGCGCACGCCGACCGCCATGCGCCCCACTCTGGCAGACGGCGCCCGCGGCACCGTTCGCGACCTGCGGGTACCAGCACCGCGTGTGTGCGGTATGTGCCGCGTGTGAGCGGTCCGAGCGAGCCTTCAGCCGTCGGGACAACGCACTTCGGAAGGTGATCAACCGTGCACGACGCAGTGATCGTGGGAGCCGGACCGGTCGGGCTCTTCCTGGCGTGCGAGCTCGCGCTCGCGGGCCGCACCGCCCTGGTGCTGGAGAAGGACCCCGAGCCGCGGTCGGCGTGGAAGAGGGCGCCGCTCGGCACGCGGGGCCTGTCCGCCGCGTCGGTGGAGGCCTTCTACCGGCGGGGGATGCTCGCCCCGGTGCTCGAGGCCGCCGGCCTGACCCACGACCCGGACGCCGAGCCCGCGCCGCCCCGGCCGCACGGCCACTTCGCCGGCATGATGATCGACCCGGCGAAGGTCGACCTGGCCGCGCTGCCGTTCCAGCTCCCCAGCCCGGCGAACCAGCAGGCCGTGGTGAACCTCGAGGCGGTCGAGACGCTGCTCGCCGCACGGGCGGCCGAGCTGGGAGTCGAGATCAGGCGCGGCAGCGAGGTCACGGCCGTCACCCAGGACGACGACGGCGTGGTCGCGCACGCGAACGGCGAGGAGCACCGGGCGCGGTGGCTGGCCGGCTGCGACGGCGGGCACAGCGCGGTGCGCAAGCTCGCCGGCTTCGAGTTCGTGGGCACCGGCCCGCGGTTCACCGGCTACATCGCCCAGGTCGGCCTGGCCGATCCGGAGAAGCTGAACCCGTGGTTCAACCTGACCCCGACCGGCATGTACCTCACGATGCCCGGCGGCGGCATCGGCATGATGGACTTCGACGGCGGCACGTTCGACCGTTCGCGGGCGCTGACCCGCGACCACCTCCAGGAGGTGCTGCGCCGGGTCTCGGGCACCGACGTGACGATCACGGACGTCGTCCTCGCGTCGACCTACACCGACCGCGCCATGCAGACCGCCACCTACCGGCGGGGCCGCGTTCTCCTGGCGGGCGACGCCGCGCACATCCACTCGCCCCTCGGCGGCCAGGGCCTCAACACCGGTCTCGGCGACGCGGTGAACCTGGGCTGGAAGCTCGCCGCCGTCCTCGCGGGCCACGCCGGGGAGGACCTGCTCGACACCTACGAGACCGAACGGCACCCCATCGGGGCCTGGGTGCTCGAGTGGACCCGCGCCCAGGTGGCGGCGATGGGACCGGACCAGCACTCCCAGGCGGCCCAGGCCGTGCTGCGCGACCTGATCGGCACCCCGGACGGGGCGACCTACGTGTACGGCAAGATGTCCGGCGCCTGGCTGCGCCTCGACGTCGGCGACGACCACCCGCTGGCCGGCCGCGGCGCCCCGGACTTCCGCTTCGGGGACGGGCGCCGGCTCGGCGCTCTGATGCGGGACGGGCGGGGCGTGCTGCTCGACTTCTCGCCCGACGGGTCGCTCAAGGCCGCCGCGGACCGCTGGGAGGGCCGGGTGCGGTACGTGGCCGGTTCACCGGAGAACGACCTCGGGCTGACCGCCGTGCTCGTCCGGCCCGACGGCGTGGTGGCGTGGGCGGCCGACGGACCCGGTGCGGCAGCAGCGTTCGAGGGTGCGGCGCGACGCTGGTTCGGTCCCGCGGCGGGCTGAACCCGGCGGAGCACGAGGGCCGGCTCCCCCGCCGAGGGGGAAGCCGGCCCGGTGTGCGTCACACGATCAGCGTTGCAGCGTCAGCACTCCCGGCCGGTACGGCAGGAGTCCGTAGTCGCCACCCGAGCTCGGGTTGCGGCCCTGGTAGAGCAGCTGCAGGTTGCAGGGGTCGATGGTCTTGGTCTGGTCGGGGTTGCTGCGGATGATGTCGCCGTGGCTGATGTCGTTGGTCCACGTCGCACCGCTGTTCGCCTTGCCCGCGAACGGGTTGCCCTCGCTCGCGGCCTGCGGCGTCCACGACCCGTTCAGGCTGCTGGAGGTGAACGAGCGGAAGTAGCGCCCGTTGCCGCCCATCGCCTCGACGATCATCAGGTACTGGTTCTGGCCCTGCACCTTGTAGACCTCGACGGCCTCGAACAGGTTCGCCTGGGTGTCGCTCATGATCGTCGTGTACGAGGAGCCGAAGTTGCCGGGGAAGTTCCCGATCGGCATGCTCGCCCGGTAGATCTTCCCGTTGTCACCGGCGAAGAACAGGTACATGTTCTGGCTGTCGCCGATGAGCGTCTGGTCGATCGGGCCGGTGCCGGAGCCGGAGATGCTGCCGGTGAAGAGCGTCTGCGGCGACGACCACCCGTTGGGGTTGGTCGGGTCGGTCGACGTCCGGTAGCTGAACGCGGGCCCGCCCCACTGGTAGGTGAGGACCCAGATGTTCTTCGGCGCGAAGTAGAACAGCGTCGGGGCGACGGTGCCCGAGTTCATGCCGTTCTGGCTCGCCGACCCCATGTCCGACCAGTTGGTGAACAGGCCGAAGTTCATCGAGCCCCACGTCTTGCCCGTGTCGTGCGTCGTCGAGTAGACGAGGTGCTTGCCGTTGTACATGACGTGGGTGAAGTCCTTGAGCGACACCCAGCCCTGCTTCGGCTGCGCCAGCGGACCGGTCGACGACCAGCGGTAGCTCGACGGCAGCTGGCAGGTGCCGCCGGGCTGGCTGGTGGTCGTCGTGGTCGGGCCCGTGCCGCCACCGACGCGGACGAGCTGCCACTGCTGGTTGGAGCCGTTCCAGTCGCTGTACTGCACGATGTTGCCGCCGTCGGCGGTCGAGCCGCCCTGGACCTCGACGGCCTTGCCGCTGTTGCGGTTCACCAGCCGCACGTAGCCGCTGTCGGAGTCGGCGAGCCGGAACTGCTGGTTGGTGCCGTTCGAGTCGGACCACTGGACGATGCTGCCGCCGTCGGCGGTGGAGAAGTTGTAGACGTCGAGCACCTTGCCCGACAGCCGCGACTTCAGCCGGTAGTAGCCGTCGCCGGAGTCGACGAACTGCCACTGCTGCTGGTTGCCGTCGTTGCGCGCCCACTGGGTGATGCGCGCGCCGTCGTTGGTGGCGAGGTTGTAGACGTCCAGCGCCTTGCCGCTGTTGCGGTTGACCAGCACGTACCAGGCGGTCGTGTCGACGGTCGCCGCCGACACGGGCGCCGCGGTGAAGGCCGCCACCACTCCGCCCAGCAGGACGGCGACGGCGGCGGTGATGCCCGCCAGGCGACGTCCTCGGGCGCGGGGGACGGAGGTGGGCGGGTGATGGCCTGATCCGGCCATGTGCGTGCTCCTCTTCGTCGAGGTTGGGGAGAACGCGCACCGGCAACGTTCGATCGACCGCCTGCGCCTGGCGGTCGAGCGTGCGTTTCCCGAACGCACAGCGGGTGCGTCGCGAGGGGCGACTGCTGCGGTCACCGGGTCGCGTCCACCAAACTGTGGAGGAGGATCTCCGCGCGGTCAAGGAACGTCGAACGCGTTCGACGGCGGCCCGGAACGCGGTGGTGCTGCTAAAAGTCCGCGCGGTTCCTTGAGCCGCGCCCGCCCCCGGTCAGGCGTCGGCGCCAACCGCGAACTCGGCCCAGACGGTCTTGCGCTCACCACCGGTGCGCACGCCCCAGTCGCTCGCCAGCGCGTTCACGAGGGTCATGCCGCGACCGCGGAACGACCCGATCGAGGAGACGCCCGGTGTGGGCAGGACCCGCGGGCTCGCGTCGTCGACCTCGACGCGGATCACCCGTCCCCCGGCGTCCCGCGCGACCCGGACGTCACGGGGTCCGCACGCGTGGTCGTAGGCGTTGCTGACGAGCTCCGTGCACACCAGCAGGATGTCGTCGAGCAGGTCGTCCCGGCAGCCGCGGAACGTCGCCCGCAGCCACCGCCGGATGTGCACGAGCGGCGGTGAGTCCTCCGGCAGCCCGGGACTCACCGCGTCGGCCGGACCCGCCGGCTCTTCCCCACCTGACTGCCACCCGGCCAAGGACTGCCCCAGTTGTCGTCGCGGACGGATCGACCGGTGGATACCCGTCCCCGGCTCCGGCAAACGGAGCAGACGGGTGTCCACCGGCCCCGGGACTCAGAACCCGCCGGGCAGCACGAGCACGGCCCACGCCGCGACCGGGCCCAGTCCGACGATCACGCAGGTGTAGGAGACGACCTGGCGGTAGAACCGGGTCCGGTCGACGCCGCGCGCGTTGGCGAGGACCAGCGCGCCGTTGGTGGAGAACGGCGAGACGTCGACGATCGTGGTGGAGATGGCCATGGCGGCCACGACTCCCGCGACCGGCAGCGCGTCGGTGAGCAGCAGCGGGATCGCCATCGGGATGGTCGCGGTGAGGATCGCCGTCGACGAGGCGAACGCCGAGGTGACGCCGACGATCACGCACAGCACGAGCGCGACCAGCAGCGGAGCGCCCAGGCCCACGGCGCCGTGGGCGACCCAGTCGATCGTGCCGGAGTGCTCGAGCACGCCCACGTAGGTGACCATGCCGGCGACCAGCAGGATCGTCGGCCAGCTGATGCCCTCGACGGCCTTGCCGAGGTTCTCCCGGTCGAGCAGGGCGAGCACGGCGCCGGCGGCCAGCGCGAGGAACCCGATCTGCAGGTGGAACGCGAGGGCGCCGACCACCAGCACGACCAGGGCCGCGAGGGTGGCGCGCTGGCGCCAGGTCACCGCGGCGGTCCGCGGCCTGGTCGCCGTGGCGACACCGCCACCGCCGCCGGGTGCCGCCGCACCGGACGGCGCGTCACCGGCAGAGGTCTGGTCGTCCGGGCGCTCGACGAAGCTCTCCTCGCCGCGGCGGCGCAGCATCACGTAGGTGCCGGCGGCCAGCAGCAGGTTGAAGCCCATGCTCGCGAAGAACAGCGCCGCGTGGGAGACCGTCAGGCCGGACTTGGCGACGATGCCGTGGACGAGCGCGCCGGACACCGCCACGGGCGAGAACGCGCCGGCGTGGGCGCCGCAGATGACCATCATGCCGATCATCAACGGGCTGATGCGGTAGGTGAACGCGAAGCTCATGCCGACCGGCACCAGCAGCGCGACGGCCGCGGGTGTGAACGTTCCCAGCGCGGTGAGCGCGGCCGCGACGGCGAACAGCACCCACGGCACGAGGATCGCGCGGCCGCGGACGAGCCGGATCCCGCCCTGCACGAGCAGGTCGATGGTGCCGTTGAGCTTGGCGACGGAGAACAGGTAGGTCACTCCGACGACGGTGATGAACAGCGAGACCGGGAAGCCCTCGAAGATCTCCCCGTCCTCGAGCCCGAACACGAACGTGCCGACGAGGAAGGAAGCGACCAGCGCGAGGATGCCGATGTTGATCGGCAGCACGGTGGCGACGACGAACATGCCGCCCAGGACCAGGATCGCGATTATCTGTGATGACATCATTGTCCTCTGGGGGTCGTCCGGCCCGCCCGGCGTCTCCGTCCTGGCGGGACGGTGCGGGTCAGGCGGCCGGTGCGGCGACCGGTGTCGTGGGCACGTTCGCGTCGTCGGGCAGGACGAGGGTGGCGTCGCCGATGCGGCGCGTCGTCCGGGTGACCCCGATGGCGAGCAGTCCGTCGCGGGTGCCCGCGCGGGTCGTGACGACCCCGGCCGGAGTGTCCAGGCGCAGCACCTCCTGCTCTCCGGCGGTGAACCGGGACAGCACGGTACCCGGCGTGCGGGCCGCCGCGGTGAGCGCGACGCTCCCGGTGATCGCCAGCGCGGGGTGCGTGCGCCCCATGGACAGCATCCGCACGGTCAGGTCGGACCGGTCCGGGTGGCCGGCGCTGACCAGGGCGAGCTTGGGCGTGGCCCGCGCGGCCTCCGCCGGGCTGCCGGCGAGCCCCATGCGCACGGCCGCGGCCCGCCTGATCCGGTCGAGCCGGCGCAGGAGGTCGTCGCGGGCGTCGAGCTCCGCCGGGGTGGCGCCGCCGTCGGCACCGACCTCGTCGGCGGGGACGAGGACCACGGGGGCGCCGGCGTCGAGCAGCGTGACGGGCACGCCGTCCACCACGTCGACGGCGTTGCCGGTGGGCAGGAGCGCCCCGGTCGTGCGCCCGGCGGGGTCGACGAACCACAGCCGCACCCCGAGACCGGGCTGGGCCACACCGGGGATGACGTCCTGGCCCTCCTCGGTGACGCGGCCGCCGGGCGTCGGCACGTCGGCGACGATCAGCTGGCCGGTGTTGGTGTTGTCGATCCGGACCGTGGTCACGTCGCCGGTGGGCGCCACCCAGCCGCGGCGCAGCGCGTAGGGCCCGACGACGGCCGAGCAGTTGCCGCAGTTGCTGGTCCAGTCGACCCGCCCCTCGGCGATGCCGATCTGGGCGAAGGTGTACTCGACGTCGATGCCGGGCCGGTCGCTCCTCGCGAGCACCACGGCCTTGCTGGTGGTGGACGTCGCGCCGCCGACGCCGTCGACCTGGCGCGGGTCGGGACTTCCGTAGAGCCGCAGCAGCACCTCGTCGACGCCGCGGCCGGGCACCGCCAGCACGTCGCGGTCGAACACCCAGCACTTGCTGGTGCCGCCGCGCATCCACGTCGCCGGTATCTCTCGCACAGCCACTCCTCCACCTCCACGGGAACGATGGCCACCGTGACGGGCGACGAGCATGAACACAATCGACAAAATGCAGATGGCCGTGAAGCCAAGCTTCACGCTCAATGCTGGCTTTCGGGCACGTACGGGCTGCCACTGTGAGTGTGAGCCGGGGCGAGAGGCTGAAGCTAAACTGCACGTACTTCCTCGATCGCTCAACCGGGCGCATCGAAATTTCTCGACCGAGGAGCCGCTCGTGCTCGACGTACGGCGTCTGGCGCTGCTCGCCGCCGTGGTGGACACGGGATCGATGACCGCCGCCGCGGAACAGCTCGGCTACAGCCCGTCCGCCGTCTCGCAACAGCTGCGCCGGCTCGAGGTGGAGGCCGGCCAGCCCCTGCTGCACCGCCAGGCCAGGGGCGTGCGCCCGACCGAGGCGGGAGCGCTGCTGGCGGGCCACGCGCGGCACGTCCTGCGCCGCCTGAGCGCCGCCGAGGCCGACCTGGCCGAGCTCGCGGGCCTGCGCCGCGGCACGATCTCGGTCGGCGTGTTCCCCACGGTCGCGAGCGCCCTGCTGCCGCTGGTCGTGAGCCGGTTCCGCCGCCAGTACCCCGACCTGCGGCTGGACGTGCGCAGCACCCGGTTCGAGGAGCTCGTCGAGCTCCTGGAGGACGGCACGGTCGGCATCGCGCTGCTGTGGGACTACGCCTGGCACCGCGTCGACGTGCCCGGCATCTCGCTGACCCCGCTGCTCGACGACCCGACGGTGCTCGTGGTCGCCGCCGACCACCGCCTGGCCCGCAAGCGGTTCACCACCATGTCCGAGCTGGCCGGCGAGGAGTGGATCGTCCGCGGCCACGACCACCCGGTGGCCGGGGTGCTGGAACGCAGCTGCCGCGCCGCCGGGTTCACCCCGAGGATCGCCTTCGAGGCCAACGACTACCAGGAGGCGCAGGCCATGGTGAGCGTCGGCCTGGGCGTGGCGCTGGCCCCCAGGACCGCGGTGCGCAACCCGCACCCGGACGTGCGCGTGCTCGCCCTGGGCACCGACGTGCCGGCCCGCCGCGTCCTGCTGGCCCACCGCCAGGACCGGCTCCGGGCGCCCGCCGAGCTGGCGATGCACCAGCTGCTCGTGGACGTGGCCCGGGAGTACCAGACGAAGGCCTGACCAGTACCGCGTGCTTGCGGTGTGACGGGCTCCGCGACCGGGTGCGCCGCAAGCCCGTCCCGGCGATGCCTGCCGCCGGCTTCGCCCCTCGCCGAGCTCACGCGCCGGACTGCCCCGCCGTCACGCCCGTGGCGCGAGCTCCTGCGCCAGCACGCCGATCGCCTCCGGCCCGGTCCGGCAGCACCCGCCCACGAGCCGCGCCCCGCCCTCGACCCAGGCCCCGGCGGAGAACCCGGTCCCGCCCCCGGTCCACGACCGCTCCCGCGCGTCCCAGGTCTCCCCGCTGTTCGGGTACACGACGACCGGCAGCCCGGTCACGCGCCGCGCCACCTCCACCGCGCCCGCGACGTCCTCCGGCGCGCAGCAGTTCACGCCGACCGCGATCACCTCGTCCACACCGGACACCGCCGCGAACGCCTCCTCCAGCGGCTGCCCCGCACACGTCCGGTCGCCGCGGACGCTGTACGACAGCCACGTCGCCATCCCGCTGCCGCGCACGACGTCCAGCACCGCCACGGCCTCGTCGACGTCCGGGATCGTCTCCGCCGCGAGCACGTCCGGCCCGGCCGAGCACAGCACCTCGATCCGCGGCCGGTGGAACTCGGCGAGCTCCCGCCGCGAAAGCCCGTAGCGGCCCCGGTACTCCGACCCGTCCGCCAGCACGGCGCCGTAGGGGCCGACCGACGCCGCCACCCAGCGCTGTCCGTCCACATCGGACGCGGCGGACCGCGCGAGCGCGACGGACGAGCGCAGCAGCCGGGCCGTCCCGTCGCGGTCGATGCCGCGGTCCGCGAAGCCGGCGAAGCTCGCCTGGTAGCTCGCGGTGATGGCGACCTCTGCTCCCGCCCGGTAGAAGGCGAGGTGCGCGGCGCGCACGGCGTCCGGCGCGCTCAGCAGCAGCCGCGCCGACCACAGCGAGTCGGAGAGGTCGTGCCCGGCCTGTTCCAGCGCCGTGGACAGGCCGCCGTCGAGCACGACGACGCCGCGTGCCAGCGCTTGCACCAGTTCCATTCCGCCGAGTGTACGAGCGGAGGAGTGCGCGACAGCCGCTCCGCCGAAAGGGTCGCGCACTCCTCCAGGACGATCTCCCGGGCACGGGGTCGCACGCGCGCGCCGCGTTTTCGCGCGTGCGAATGCCCGGAGACCGCCCGTCACAACCCGCCCGCGGGACGAGCGCGGGCGGAGCCGGTCAGCCGGTGGCACCCCGGTGGGTGACCGGGTCCGGGGTGCTGGCCCGCCGCGACAGCCGCGGTGGCAGCAGCATCAACGGGGGTGGCTGCTTGCCCTCGAGCTTCGCCACCAGCAGGTCGACGGCGTGCCGGCCGAGCTCCTCCGCCGGCAGCCGCACGGAGGTGAGCAGGGGTGACGACTGCTCGGCCAGCTCGTCGGGGCAGATCGCGACCACGGCGACGTCACCGGGGACCGCGCGGCCCGCGGCGCGCAGGCAGGTGGTGATCCAGCCGAGCGCCGCCTCGTTGTGCACGACCAGCGCCGTCATCGACGGGTGGGCGCGGATCAGCGCCTTCGTCGCCCTGAGCACCGAGTCGTGGTCGCCCTCCACGGACAACGCCGTCGCGGCCACTCCCCTGCGCATCGCCGCCGCGCTGAAGCCGTTCATCGTGCGGTGGGCGAACCCCGTGCTGCGCCGGTAGACCGCGCTCGGCGCGCCGAGGAAGCCGATCGACCGGTGCCCGAGGTCCGCGAGGTGGTCGACGCACTTCGCGCCCGCCGCCTCGAAGTCGAGGTCCACGCACGTGAGCCCGCGCGCCGCCGCCGGGTGTCCGATGAGGACGGACGGCTTGGAGAGCTGCCGCAGCAACGGCACGCGCTCGTCGTCCATCTCCACGTCCATCACGAGGAACCCGTCGACCTGGGCGCTGTTCGCCGCCCTGCGCAGGCCCGCCGCGCCGTCGTCCGCCGTCATCAGCAACAGGTCCATGTCGTACCTGCGCGCTGTCGTCACCGCCGCCGTGACGAAGCGCATCACCGCCGGCAGGTGCGTGCCCGCCCGCAGCGGGAGCACCAGGCCGATCACGTTGGTCCTCGCGGAGGACAGCGCGCGGTCGGTGACGTGCGGCTGGTAGCCCAGCTGCCGGATGCTCTCCCGGACCCTCGTCTTCGTGTCCGCGGAGATCGTTCTCTTGCCGGTGAGGACGTAGGAGACCGTGCTGGGGGCTACCCCGGCATGCCGTGCGACGTCCGCGATGGTGACCACACAGCCTCCTTCCACGCCTACACCCGGTGAGCGTGTCGACACCATAAGGAGCACCTTCTGATGACATCAAGGGTTATGTGCGCGTTAACATTGCGCAAATCAGGTGGTCCAGACGAATCCGTCACCGTCTGGGAACTTGCCCGACAGAAGATCAACGCGGACAGGAAGAGCAAGCCCACGCGGCACGACCTCCGCACGGGAGGCCGGCCGCATGGGCACGCTCACACGGACTCAGTTCACAGCGCCGGGTAGGCGTTGCGCATGAGCTCCTGGAACTGCGCGGAGAACCACTTGCCCGACAGCGGGGCGTTCGGCAGCGCACCCGACAGGTTGTTGCCGTTGCGCACGTTGCCGGTGTAGGTCGGGTCGCACATCTTGTCCGCGCCCTTGCCCTCGTTGTTCGGGATCTCCTCGCTGGCGCCGTCGGACTCACCCGGCGGCTTCACCCACACGTAGGCGTCGATGCCCGACTCCGGAGCCACCTTCGGCCGCTCGCCGATGCCGGCACCGGACTGGTTGCACCAGTTGCCGAGGTGGATGCGGCGGTCGAGCTTGCCGCCGTTGACGTAGGCGTCCACGCTCGTCGTCGGGCCGGGGCCCGTCGGGCGGGCGCTGCCGCCCCAGCCGTTGCGGCTGGTGTCGATCAGCATGCCGACGTTGGCGTCGAAGCCCGCCTGGACGGCCCGCTGGCGGAACGCCTGGGCGTAGGACAGCTCGTCGACGTACCGGTTCCAGTCCACCCACTTCGACTGGCGGACCGAGGTGCCGTTCACCGAGTCCTCGATCTTGAAGTACGGCTCCTTCAGGGCGCCGTAGTTCGCGGTGTTGGCGATGAAGCCCTGGACGTTCGCCTTGGTGCTGCCGGAGGCGTTCGCGGCCTGGAACAGCAGCTCGGCCGTCGGGCCGAAGTTGTCGTCCCAGCCGATCCAGCCGTGGTGGCCGATGTCCAGGTAGTTGTAGGTGTTGGACACCGCACCCAGCTTCGCGAGCGCGTAGCCGACACCGGTGACGTAGTTGCCGTTCGACTTCATCGTGTCGCACGCCGGCACCGCGGTCGGCCGCGGCGAGACGTTGGTGATGAGGTTCGGCAGCGAGTCGATCTCGACCGTGGTGACGATCCGCAGGCCCGAGTACGCCGGCCGGGCGAGGATCGCCGCGATCGGGTCGATGTACTCCGACTTGTAGCGGTCGATCTCGTTCGCCTTGAGCTCACCGTTCGACGCGAGCGCCGAGCAGTCGCGACCGGGCAGGTTGTAGATCACCAGCTGGATGACGAGCGGTGAGCCCGCCGCCTGGCGCACCGCCTCGTCCAGGTGTCCGACCAGACCGCGGGAGTCCACGGTGCCGGTGATCGCCGCGATGCGGTCGAGCCACACGGCGGTGGGCTGGTTCGCGATCCGGCTGCCGCCGGGCTCCGCGGCCGCCTTGGCCGACCAGTCCGGGTTCACGTACTGCTTCGCACCGACGTACGGGTTGTCGACCCGGCCGGGGCCGTTGCCACCGGACGTCGTCGTCGTGGTGGTGGTCGTCGTGGTGCTCGTCGGCACCGTCTGGCCGGTGCACACCGTGCCGTTCAAGGTGAACGACGACGGGTTGGCGTCCCCGCTCGCGGCGTTGCTGCCGTTGAACCCGAGCTCGATGGTCGCTCCGGTGCCCAGGTTCGCGTTCCACGACAGGCTGGCCGCCGTGACGTCCTTGCCGGACTGCGACCAGGTCGCGTTCCAGCCCTGCGCCACGCGCTGACTTCCGGGGAACGAGAACTTCAGCGTCCAGCCGCCCGACACGGCGTCACCGAGGTTGGTGATCTTCACCGAGGCGCCGAAACCTCCGCCACCCCAGTTGTTCGCCGTGTAGTCGACACGGCATCCGGGTGCGGCGCCCGCGGGTGCGCTCATCGCCACCCCGAACGTCGCCACGGCGGTGGCGACCACGACTCCCGCCGCGGCCCACCGCCCCTGTCCGTTGAGCTTCATTGCTCCGGATCTCCTGTCTCTCAGTGGTGCTTGATCTCCACGAGCGAACACGCGGTGGGCGTGCACTCGAGTCTCTTCAGGCCGAGGTGCTCCATGCCGATCGAGCCGGTGAGGGCGAAGCCCTCCCCGAAGGCGAGGTCCGGGTCGCCCCGGACCTCGCCCTCCGCGAGCGCCGCTCGCCAGGCCTCGTCGAGACCCGGGCGCAGGACCAGCAGCCCGAGCCGCCCGTACGGCTCCTTGGCGCAGGTCCCCCACTCCGCGATGAACGGCGCGTAGACCTTCGACCGCACCGGACCGGCGAAGTCCGTGAAGTCGTCGCCACGCCGGACGCTCGTGCACTCGTCGGTGAGCGTGTTGAGCCAGGCGGCGATGCCGTCGACTCCCCGGCTGAGGTCCGGGGCGGGTCCGGCGCGTCCTGCGAGGAGGGCGAACGCGACCGAACCCACCACCAGGAGGGCGAGCAGCGCCCTCATCACCGGATGGCGCACGTGGATCCGTTGAGCGAGAAGGACGTCGGATCCGTCGGGGTGGACGTCGTGCTCGCGTTGAACCCGAACGTCGCCGTGGCGCCGGGGGCCAGGTCCGCGTTGTACGACGCGCCCTTCGCGGTGGCCTGCCCGTTCGCGACGGTGACCGTCGCGGACCAGGCCTGCGTGAGCTGCTGCCCGGACGGGAAGGCCCAGGCGAGCTGCCACGCGGAGACCGCGCTGCTACCGCTGTTCGTCACCGACACGTTGGCCGTGAAGCCACCGTTCCACGTGCTCGGCCGCGAGTACGCCACCGTGCAGGAACCCGTCGGGGTCCCCCCGCCGGTCGACGTTCGCACCGTCACGCCCGACGAGGCCGTCGAGGCGTTGCCCGCGGAGTCCGTCGCCACCACCGTGAACGAGTACGACGTGTCCGCGCTCAGCCCGGTGACCGTCGCCGAGTTCGTCGACGACGTGGCGACCACCTGGCCACCGCTGTAGACGCGGTAGCCCGTCACGCCGATGTTGTCCGTCGCGGCGGACCAGTCGAGCTTCACCGAACTGCTGGTGACGCTCGACGCGACCGGCGTGCCCGGAGCCGACGGCGCGGTGGTGTCGGGGGTGCCGCTACCGCCGCCGAACGTCACGTCCGAGCAGCTGTAGAACGCCTCCGGGCTGTCCGAACGCTGCCACAGCGAGTAGATGATGTGGCGGCCGGACTTGTTGGGCAGCCTGGCCTGCCAGGCGTACTCACCGTTCGCCAGCGGCGGGTTCGTCACCTTGTCGAACGGCGCCGACTCGAGGTCGGACCACTTGAGCGGCTTCGTGACGTCGAAGCCGTCCTTGGTGACGTACTGCTCCCACGTGCCGGGGTGCGGTGCCCACGCGTTGTACCGGAAGGTCACCGTGCTGTTCGCCTGCACCTGCGTCACGGGCCAGTCGCCCCGCGCGAGGTTGTAGGCGGCGAACTTCGTGGTGGGACCGCACAGGTTGCCGTCCGGGATGATGTCCCGGTGGCGTCCGGCGGCGTTGCTGATCAGGTTGCCGAACCAGTCCCAGAGCGGCTGCTTCCCGCCCTGGGCCACGGCCGCCTGGCACGCCGGGTTGGTGGGCTGCAGGTCGCCGCCACCGCTGCCGGCCCGGCCGTCCTCGTAGCAGAGGTAGGTGCGGCTGCCGGGCCAGACCATCGACCCGTGCGCGACCGCCGTTCCGCCGGTCTGCACCAGGACGGCGCCGACCGTGGCCGCGACGGCCAGCAGTGCTAGTCGTTTCCTCATCTCGGGACTCCTCACCCGTAGAGCTCGGAGTGCAGCGAGAACGCTGTGGCGATCTCGGTCTGCGCCCAGAAGCGGTGGTAGGTGAACGTCGGTGCCGGGCCACCGTCCAGATAGGACTGGACCTTGGACCACTGCGGGTCGTTGCGGAACATGGACCGCATCGACAGGAAGGACGAGCCCTGCGCGATCGTGTCGCCGTTGGGCATCTTCCCGGTCCAGCCCGGCGGCACGTACGGGCCTTCGAGCGTGCTGGTGTTGTAGACGTCGTCGAACCGGTTGTAGTCGGCCCGCGTCTCCGGCGTCGCGATGCCGAGGCTGTCCTGGTGCTGGAGCAGCCCGGTCAGCAGTGCCTCACCCGTGGTCTTGGCCGCGGCGTTGCCCGACCTCGACGCGTAGTTCAGCAGCACCTTGGCGTACGACGCGGCCACGCCGACGTCCTGGTTGTGGTTGAGCACCCGCACCCGCAGGTTCGCGTTCGAACCGGGGTTGGTGGCGTTCCACGAGTCCGGGGCGCCCGACCACTCCAGGTCCGCGGGGATCTGGAAGTTCGTGCCCGTGGTCGTGTTGGCGATCGCCCACGGCACCCACTTGTCGAGGATCTTCTTGGCGCGCGCGTCACCGGTCAGCCGGTACAGCGCCGCCGTGCGCTCGATCCCCCACACCTGGAAGCCGAACCACCGGTTGCTCGGCGGGTCGCGCCACACCGGGTGGGCGTCGTAGTACATGCCGTAGAACGTCGGCGTGCCCGAGGGAGGCGAGGCGTACTGGCCCTCCCAGCTGTTCGTCACACCGCCGGCGAGACCGCCGTCGGCCGACTGCAGCCACTGCAGCATCTCGAGCTGCCGGTCGAGCGAGGTCGCCCAGTCCTGCTGCCCGGTGGCGGACAACGGCTTGAGCGCCGGCACGTTCGACAACGCGTACGCCGCCAGCGGGTTCTGGTAGCCCTGGTGCGAGGCACCGTCGCCGATGCGCCACGCCCAGCCCGCGGACGTGTCGGTCGCGCCGCCCCACGCGTAGTACCAGGACATCAGGTAGTGCGCGCTGTTCTTCCCGGTCGCGCCGGGGCACGACGTCGGGCTGGTGCAGTTGCCGATCCGCTTGAAGTACTTGTCGAACATCGCGTACCGCAGGTAGTCGCCCATCTTCGCGGACTTGCCGATCTCCGAGGAGATGTCGCCGGCCTTGCCCTGCGCCGTGGCCCACTGCTGGGCGAGCAGCGCCACCTGCACCACGCGGGCGTCCGCGTCCGGCGCGTTGGTGTACTTCCACTGCTTGGCGTAGGAGGAGTCCTTGGTGAAGAGGTCGAGGAACCCGTTGGGGCCACCGTGCTTGAACGTGTCGCACGAGGGCTGCGGGATGGTCTCCCACACCGACTCCGACGAGCCGCGCTGGTAGGTGTTGATGTACGCGGGTGCCGTCGTGCCGTCGCCGCACCGGCCGAAGCCGTAGGTGTTGTCGACGTCGATGAGCCAGTGCATGCCGTAGATGTCCGAGTTGCCGTACGCGGACTTCAGCTCCGCCGCGATCGGGTCCGACCCGACCGGCGCGGTGCTGCTGAGCACCGACGGGTACTGGTCCATCCGCGGGTGCTCGGGCGCGTAGGTCGCCGGCTTCGACGGGTCGTACTTGTCGTTCGTCGGCTGGTCGGCCTTCGCGGGGATGATGTACTTCTCCATCGACGCGAACGCGGACTTGAACGGCGCCCAGTCACCGGTGACGCGGCCGTAGCTCGCCTCCAGCCACAGGTAGTAGCTGTAGGCCTCGGACGTCGTCTGGTGCCCGTGGTCCGGTGCCTCCACCATCAGCGTCTCGACCGAGTGGTACGGCACGAGCAGGTCGCCGAACTTGCGGAAGTAGCCGCTCGCCGGGTCCTTGATCTTGTTGTACTGGTCGAGGAACGCCTTGTTGAAGTCCGACGTGTTCGGGTCGATCTCCTTGGCCGTCACGGTCGCCGCGCTGTAGCCGGTGGCCGAGGCCGTGAAGGTCGCGGTCCCGAGCTCGCCGCCGTTGCCCGCCGACGTCACCGTGACCGTCTGCTTGGCGGTGCCGGAGAACGTGAGCGTGCTGGGGCTCGCCGTCAGGTCCGAGCTGCCGCTGCGGGCGATCGTGACCGTGACCGGCTGGCTCGGCGCCGTGGCCAGGGAGACGTCGAACGTCGCCGTCCCGCCCTGCTTCACCGACACCGTGCTCGGTGAGGCCAGGACCGCCGGTCCGGACAGCACCTTGACCGTCGCCGGTGCCGACGTCGTCACCGCGCCGCGGTTGTCCGTCGCCCGCGCGGTGATGCTGTGGTCACCCGCCGGCGCCGACGTCCACGTGCCGGTGAACGGCGCGCTGGTGTCGGTCGCGACCAGCGTGGTGCCCGCGTAGAAGTCGACCTTGGCGATCGTGCCGTCGCTGTCCTGCGCGGTGGCCGCCAGCGGGATCGACGCGGGCAGCGTGTAGCTGCTGCCGCTGGTGGGAGCCGTCAGCGCCACGGAGGGCGCCTGGTTCGGTCCCGTGCAGGACACGCCGTTCACGGCGAAGTCCGTCGGTGCCCGGTTCGCGGAGCTCTTGCTCCCGTTGAACCCGACCTGTGCCGTGCCGCCCGAGGGCAGGTTCCGCGCCCAGTCGGGGTTGGTCACGGTCACCACGGCGCCGCTCTGCGTGAACGTGCCGTTCCAGCCCTGGGTGACGCGTTGCCCGTCGGGGAACGTCCAGGTCAGGCTCCAGCCGTTCAACGCGTCGCCGTCGTTGCGGATCGACACCGCGGCGCCGAATCCGTTGTTCCACTCGTTGGTGACTTGGTAGGTGACGGTGCAGGCCACCGCGGCCGGTGCCGCCACGGCGGGTACCCCGCCGGTCAGCACCACCGCCGCAACCGCCAACGCCACTGTTCGTCGAGTCATGCCGCCGCCCTCTCGACAACTGGGAGCGCTCCCAGAGTTCACGGCACTGTAACGTGGGCCACAGGAGCCGTTCTGTCCCCGGTGTAGCGCGTGCTGGTCTGGAAGGCGCTTTCCACTCGCCCGCGCAGGCCAACGGCGGTTCGTCTTCCGGTTCCTCTTACTGCTCTCTTCGAGTGGAATCCTGGGAGCGGTCCCAGAAAGGGGTGGGGGCGCCCACGCCACTGAGGGCGCCCCCGGGACTGCTCAGCCCCGCCCGGCTCCCGCACCGGCCGTGACCACGCTCTTCACCGTGCTCGCGCTGTCGAGCGGGTAGGAGTAGGGAAGGCTCTTCACCGAACCGCCCTGGTCACCCGTTCCCGAGTTGACGAAGTGGTTGCTGCGCGCCACGAGGGACCCTCCGGGTGAACTGCCCTCACCGCGGTGGAACGGGTCCTTGGTGTTCTCGAAGTAGTTGCCCTCGACGAGGACGCCGGCCTCCATCGTCGACGCGACCCCGTAGGAGGTCACCCCGCCGTAATAGTTGTTGTAGACGTGCACCGGGTTGCCGAACCGGACGCGCGGGTGGCGCTGCTGCGTCCCGTCGAACCAGTTGTGGTGGTAGGTCACCCGGAGCTTGCCGCGGTCCTCCGACCCGTTGTCGTCGCTGTGACCCAGGAGCATCGTCTTGTTGTGGCTGGAGAACTTGTTCCAGGACACCGTGACGTAGTCCGAGGCCCGCTTGACGTCGACCGCACCGTCGTAGCCGTTGGAGAAGGTGTTGTGGTCGATCCAGACGCGGGTGGAGTACTGCACGTTGATCGCGTCGTCACCCCAGCTGCGGAAGTTGAGGTTGCGCACGATCACGTTGGAGGCGTTGGCGATGTTGAGGCCCTGCCCGGTGATCGCCGAGCCCGACCCGACGCCCTCGATGGTCTTGTTCGAGGCGACCTTCGTCATGCTCGACAGCGAGATCGTGCCGGAGACCCGGATCACCGCCGCGCTCGACGACTTGGCGGCGTCGGTGAACGCGGCCGCCGTGGTGACGGTGATCGGCGAGGCGCTGCCGCCCCCGGTGGTGCCACCTCCTTGAGTGGCCCAGCCGACCAGCCCGAACGGTGCGGCGGTCGCCTGGGGAAGTGATACCGCGCCGATGACCAGCGCGGCGGCGGAAATCAATGCTGCACGCTTTGGAATCATTCCACGCTCCCAATTCGTGAGCGGCGGTACGACTCACGAAACCAGCCGGAAACGCGACGGTCAACCAATTCGAAGATATTCGAGTCGAAACATCGAAATCGGTTGACACGAAAGACCCCGGTCCTACGATCGATTTACCGCCGTCCATCCCCCTGCCCGCGGAGCACACATGAAGAAACTGGCAACAACGATGTCCGCCCTCGCCCTGGCCACGATTCTCACACCTGCGGCGCAGGCCGCCGGGAGCACTTTCCCGACGCCGTCCGGGTCGAAACCGGTCAGCGCGACCATCAAGGTCGCGGCGAGCGGCTACGACGGCGGCATGCAGCGGTTCTACGGCACCGGCAACCTCGGTTCCGGCGGTCAGAACGAGGGTCAGGACCCGATCTTCCAGCTGGCCGACGGCGCGACGCTGCGCAACGTAGTGCTCGGCGCGCCGGCCGCCGACGGGGTCCACTGCCTGGGCACCTGCACGCTCTCCAACGTCTGGTGGGAGGACGTCGGCGAGGACGCGGCCACGTTCAAGGGCACGTCGTCGTCGCAGACCATGACCATCAGCGGCGGCGGTGCGCGCAAGGCGTCGGACAAGGTCTTCCAGCACAACGGGCCCGGCACGATGGTCATCCGCGACTTCCAGGTGGACGACTTCGGCAAGCTGTACCGGTCCTGCGGCAACTGCGGGACGCAGTACAAGCGCGCTGTCGTGCTGGAGAACGTCACGGCGTTCTCCCCCGGCAAGGCGCTGGTCGGCATCAACACCAACTACGGCGACACCGCGCGGTTCTCGCGGATCACCGTGGTCGGCGACAGCAGTCGCAAGATTGCGATCTGCGACAAGTACCAGGGCGTCACGAGCGGGGAACCGAAGAAAATCGGCACCGGTTCCGACAGCACGAACTGCCTGTTCACGTCCTCGAACATCACCTACCGCTAGCGGAAAAGCCCCGGCATCCCGCCGGGGCTTTTCTCACCACACTTCAAGAGTGTGAACCCGGATGTGTTCGAAATTCCAGTCGTCACCGATGCCGGGAATCGCCGGCAGCGTCACGTCGCCGTTCTCGTCGAGCGGGTCCGCGATGGTGTTGCGGTGCGGTGGCACCCGGTCGAAGTCGACCTGCGGGTGCAGCAGGCCGCGTTCGTACCACCGCCCCGCGTCGGTCGCCCCGAGCACTGTGAGGCTCGCCGACCCGTTGCCGTGGATCTCGCAGTCCACGTTGAAGGCCTCGGCCAGGTGCACGGTCTTGAGCACCGGCGAGATGCCGCCGCTGCCCGCCGGCCCGGCGCGCAGGATGTCGCACGCTCCCGCGGTGATCCACTCGGCGCGGGTGTGGTGCTTGCCCCACGCCACCTCCGGGCCGATCACCGGGATGTCCAGCTGCTCGGCGAGCCACCGGTAGGAGCTGATCGAGGCCTCCTCCATCGGTTCCTCGAACCAGTAGAAGCCGAGCTCCTGCAACGCCCTGCCGAGCCGCAGCGCCTCGGTCCGCGAGTACCAGTGGCTCGCGTCGAGCATCAGCGCGACGTCCGGCCCCACCGCCTCCCGCACGGCCCGGCACGCCTCGACGTCGCGGGCGACGCTCGGCGCGCCCGGCACCGGTGGCATCCAGGTGTGCAGCTTGATCGCCCGGTAGCCCACCGACACCAGGTGCTTCGCGAAGTCCGCGTAGTCGCCCGGCGTCGCGAGCCCGCCCGTGTCACCGCACATCGTGCTGGCGTAGGCCGGGATCCGGTCCCGGGCGCCACCGGCGAGCTTCCACGCGGGCAGCCCCGCCTTGCGCGCCACCAGGTCCCACAGCGCCGTGTCGACGAAGCCGAGCGCGCGGTCGGTGAAGCCGCCGTGCGATCCCCGCTGCCGCCGGGCGAGCAGCCGCCAGAGCCGTTCCCGGTCCCACGGGTCCTGGCCGAGCAGCACCGGCCGCACGTGCCTGTCGAGCACGGCGGGCCGCAGCTGGTCGGGCTGGACCGGGCAGTGGCCGGTGACGCCGTCGGTGTCGGTGACCTCGAGCAGCGCCTCGGTGATCTCGTGCTCGGGCGCCGGGTGCCGGTGGCCCTCCGCGTCGACCGAGGTGCACGCCGTGGTGGTGAACGTGCGCACGGCGACCCTGTCGATCATTTCCGCTTCTCCCAGTCCTGCTGGGCGGTGGTGAGCTTGGCCGCGAGCCGGTCGAGGAACTCCTGCGCGGGCAGCTCGCCCAGCAGCACCTTCTGGTAGAGCGGCTCGGTGTCGGTCTTCGTGATCGACGAGTACTCGGGCAGGTAGACCGGTGCGGGCACGAGCACCGTGGCCGGGTCCTCCAGCACTCCGAGCGCCATCTTCACGGCCGGGTTCTTCTGGATCCACTCCGCGCCGCGCACCTCGGTGTTCGCGGGGATCTGGCCGACCTTCTCGTTCCAGTAGCCGTTGCTCTCCGCGGAGACGAGGAAGTCGACGAACCTCCAGGCCGCGTCGCGGTTCTTGCCGCCCTTGAAGACCGCGAACCCGTCGGTCGGGTTCGGCACGACGGTCCGCTTGCCCGACGGTCCCTTGGGCAGCGGCATCGCGCTGACCTTCTCCGGTCCCAGCGCCTTCATGACGTCGCCGGTCGAGCCGAGGTTGTGGTGCATCATCGCGACCGTGCCGCCGGTGAACTGGGCGACCATCTGCGTGTAGTTGTTGTTCACGTCCGCTTCCGGCGTGGCCCTCTTGTAGAGCCCGGCCACCTTGCGCACGAGCTCGGCGTTGCGCGGGTCGGCGACCGTGCTCCTGCCACCGTCGTAGAACTTCTCGACGCCGGAGTAGGAGTAGGCCTCCGACAGCAGCTGGAAGATCGAGCCCGCGCCGCCGCGGATGGTGAAGCCGTAGCGGTTGTCGGCCGGCTTCGTGAGCGTCGTGGCGGCCTGGGCGAGGTCGTCCCAGGTGGACGGTTCGCCGATCTTGTTCTCCTCGAACCAGTCCGCGCGGTACCAGATCACGTCCAGGTTGCCGGATGCAGGAACGGCGTAGAGCTTGCCGTCGGGCGAGGTCTGGCGCACGGTCTCCAGCAGCCCGGGGATGAGCTTGCCCTTGAGCGGCCCGGCCTCCAGCCGTTCGTCGGCCGGTTCCAGGGCGTCCTGGCCGACGAGGTGCGCGAGGTAGGAGGTCGTGACGCCACCGACGTCCGGAGTGGACCCGCCGGCGATGGCGGTGTCGTACTTCTGCTGCACCGACGCGCTGGGGACGCCGACGTACTCGACCTTGACGTCCGGGTTGGCCGCCTCGAACCTCCTGATCAGCTCCTGGTAGATCGGGGTGCGGCCGGGACCGCCGTTGTTGTCCCAGAACGTGATCGTCGTCGGGCCGCCCTGCGCGGCCGAACAGCCGCTCAGCACCAGTGCGAGCGCGACCAGCAGTGTTCTCATCTCACTCCTCATCCCTTGACGGCTCCGGCGCTCAGTCCCTGCACCAGGAACCGCTGCACCACGGCGAAAACCAGCACGACCGGCACGGCGGCGACCACACCGCCGGCGGCGAGCGCCCCGAAGTCGGTGTTGAACTCGCCCAGCGCGTAGCTCAGCCCGACCGGCAGCGTGAACTTGTCCTGCCGGCTCGCGAACATGAGCGCGAACAGGAAGTTGTTCCAGGCGCCGATGAACGCGAACGACCCGACCGCGACCAGCGCCGGGCGCAGCTGCGGCAGCGTCACCGCGAAGAACGCGCGCAGCCGCGAGCAGCCGTCGACCATCGCGGCCTCTTCGAGCTCCACCGGCACGTTGCGCACGAACCCGCTCATCAGGATCAGCGCCAGCGGCAGCTGGAACGCCGTGTCCGCGACGACCAGGCCGGTGAGGCTGTTGAGCAGCCCGGCGGTCTTGAAGATCACGAACAGCGGGATCAGCAGCATCGCGCCGGGGATGAACTGCGTGCACAGCAACGCCAGCAGGAACAGGCGCTGGCCGCGGAACCGGAAGCGCGCCAGCGCGTAGCCGCCCATGAGCGCGAACACGGTGACGACCACCAGCGTGCCGAGCGCGATGATCAGGCTGTTCTGGAAGAAGAGCCCGAACTCGATGCCGTTCCACACGGTGTCGAAGTGCTCGAACGTGATCGGCCACGGCACGAGCGCGGTCTCCCCCGCCGGCCGGAACGCGAAGACGAGCATCCAGTAGAACGGGATGAGCGTGAACAACAGGTAGAAGGCGAGCGGCAGGTGCAGCCGGAAGAACCGGCTGGGGTCGCGCTGCTTCCTGCGCTTCGGTGGCGCCGGAGGCGGCTGCTCGGTCGTCGGCGGGCGGGTGAGGGTCTGGGTCATGCCCGGCTCCCGAACTTGGACAGCCTCAGGTAGAGGATCGAGAAGAACAGCAGGATCACGAAGCCCGCCATCGTGAGCGCGGAGCCGTAGCCGAAGTCGTGCGAGTCGACGGCCTTGCGCGCGACGTAGAGCGGCAGCGTGGTGGTCTGGTTCGCCGGCCCGCCACCGGTGAGCGTGTAGATCAGGTCGACGTTGTTGAACTCCCACACCGCCCTGAGCAGCGTGGACAGCACGATCGCGTCGCGCAGGTGCGGGAGCGTCACGCTCACGAAGCGCCGCCACCGCCCCGCGCCGTCGACGCTCGCGGCCTCGTAGAGGTCGTTCGGGATGGTCTGCAGGTCGGCGAGCAGCAGGATCGCGAAGAACGGCACCCCGCGCCACAGCTCGGTGACGACGGTCGCGGGGAACACCGTCGCCGGGTCGCCGAGCACCGACGTGCCGGGATCGCCGATCCCCCACTGCGCGAGCTGCTGGAAGACGCCCGTGGACGGGTTGTAGAGCAGGATCCAGATGCCGGTCGTCAGCACGCCCGACACCGCCCACGGCGAGAACACCAGCGACCGGGCCAGCGCACGGCCGACGAACGTCTCGTTGACGATCAGCGCGAGGACCAGGCCCAGCACCAGCTGCAGCCCGACCTCGACGAAGACCCACTGGGCGCTGAACGCGAGGCTCTGCCAGAACAGCTCGTCCTCGAACAGCATCCGCCGGAAGTTCTCCAGGCCGATGAAGCCGTTCTTCCACGGCTGCGTCACGGTGTGCTGGCGGAGGCTGAACCAGCCGACGCTCGCGATCGGGTAGACCAGGAAGACCGCCATGAGCACGAGCGTCGGGGCGATCAGGGCGTACGGCGCCCACGTGCGGGTCCTCACGCCGGGTTCCACCCGCCCAGGTACGCCGCCTTGGTGTGCTGCCGCGCCTGGTCGTCGGTGAGCTGCGGGCGGTCCGCGCCCGTGCCGGCGCCGGGCCCGGTGTTGCGGTACTCCGCGAACCTCGCGCCGCGCCAGGGGAAGCCGGACATGTCCGTCCACGGCTGGGCCTTGATCGCCGCGGTCAGCTCGGTGTTGCGGACGACCACCTGGGCGATGGCGTCCGGGTCACCGCTCGGGTGCCAGGGCCTGCCGAGGAAGTAGGTGCCGCGCGAGGCGTCGCTGCGGATCGTCGAGTCGACGACGAGGAAGCCGTAGGGGTTGTCCCGGCGCGTGCTCGCGGCGGTGACGTAGCCGTTGGGGTCCTGGCCGCGGTTGAGGGCGGTGATCGTCGCCCGTTCGAAGACGGCCGTCGCCCGGCCGAACAGGAAGTCGACGTCGCCGGTGATGGCGCAGTCGCGGTAGTACTGGCGGGCCCGCGTGGTCACGGCCGCGGTGTCGGCGTAGAGGGTGTCCTGGTGGCCTTCGAAGCGGACGCGGTCGAAGAGCATCCGGTCGCCGGTGGCCTTGACGGCGACGGCCTGCGTGGCGGTGATCTCCGGGTGCTTCGCGCGGTCGAAGGAGTTGCGGAAGGTGAGGTCCCGCGCGGTGAACCCGTCCGCCGCGAGCGTCGCCGTCGCGCTGCCGGTCGTCCCGTACGTCGTGCCGTCGGGTTTCTTGGTGCCGCTCGCGTTGTCGAAGTCGATGACGACGTCGGCGGCGTTGCCGGTGGCTCCCCGGATGGTGAGGTTCTGCTTGCCGGCCGGGACCTTGACGACCTCGCGGTAGACGCCCTTCGGCAGCGTGATCACACCGCCGGCCGGTGCGGCGTCGATCGCCGCCTGGACGCTGGCGAAGCCCTGACCGACGACGAGGTGGTGTCCCGCCGGTTCCGCGCCCGCCCGCAGGTGCCGGACCCGGTGCGCGGGCTCCAGGCCCCGGTTCAGCGCCGGGGTCCACCCGGCGTCGGTGCCGAGCTCCTTGCCGGGGTTGGCGGCGTTGTGAGCGCTCACCAGACTGGCCGCGCGGCCGTCGACGAGGTTGCCGACGTCGGTGAGCGCCGTGCCGCCCCAGTTGTAGACGACCTTCTCGGGCGCGATGCCCTTGACGTAGTTGTTCTGCGCGTAGATCTGGGAACGGACGCCGACGCCCCAGCTGTAGGTCTGGGCGCCCTCGTAGAGGTTGTTGTAGACGTGCACCTGCCCGAACCGCACGCGCGGCGCGCGTTCCAGGACGTTGCGGAAGACGTTGTGGTGAACGCTCACCCTGAGCTTGCCGGGATCGGTCGTGGACGAGTTGGACGAGCCGATCAGCATGGTCTTGCCGTGCTCGGCGAACACGTTGTGCGACACGGTGACGAGGTCGGCGCCGTTGGTGATGTCGAACTGCCCGTCGTGCACCTGGTAGGGCCGTCCGAAGTGGAGCGGCTGGGTGCTGTCGAGGTTGGGCTCGTCGGTGAACGTGCTGTGGTCCACCCACACGTGCTCGGAGCGCTGCACCGACACCGAGTCGTGGAGGGAGTTCCAGTTCCCGGGCGGTGAGCCGGGGCTGGTGTCGGTGGGGTCCCACTGCGGGAAGCAGTCGTGCGTGTCGCGGAACGTCAGGTTGCGCACGATCACATTGCTCACGCCGTGGATCCGCAGGCTGCCGCCCGTGATCCCGGCGCCCCTGCCCACCCCGACGATCGTGGTGTCGGACTGGACGTTCAGCGCGATCACGGCTTCCTGCTTCTTCGCGGACGCCTTGCGCGCCTCCTCCAGCGGCCCCTCGGGTTCGCGTTCCCATCCCCAGGTGGCCGGGTCGTAGGCGGCGAGGTAACCGGGCAGCGTGTAGCCGTCGGTCGCGTGGTCCTCGCAGCTCAACGGTGTCCCGCCAGGCCCGGTGTTCGCGTCGATGACGCCACGGACCCGGACGATCCGCGGCCCCGGCGAGGCGAGAGCGGCGACGAGCTCGTCCCTGGTCCGCACCTCGTGCACGTTCCCGGCCGGGGCGTGCGCGCCACCGGTGGTGCCCGGCCCGCTGGAGGCCCAGCCGTCGCCGGCCTTCAGCACCTGCCGGGCCGGGTCGGGGGCGGCGTGCGCCGGGACCGCACCGGTACAAGCGCAGGCGAGAACCAGCGCGCTGACGAAAAGCCGCATGACGGGATACCCTTCAGAAAGGATTCACATTCTTGAACACCGTCCACGATCGTGAAACGAGTATTACGAACGCGTCCGCCGTGCGTCAACGAAGTGAATTCATTCGACGACCCGTCCCGGTGTTCGACAGACTTTCGAGTCGAATGAAGTCGAATTCTCCGTGAAGTAGATCGGGAACTGATCGACCACGAAATGACACCAGTTCGGGAGAGCGCTCCCACCGATCTGCGATCATGCTCCGCCATGAACCGCTACGAACAGTTCCGCCAGGCGGCGATCGACCGGGGAATCCCGGAGGACGAGGTCGGCGAGTTCACCGAGTACCTCCGGTTCGCGGTCTGGACGGACACCGCGGGTGAGGGCGACGAGGTCGTCGGCCAGCTCGGCGGACTCCCCCGGTTACCGGTGGGCACGGCATGGCCGGACCCGTTGCCGTTCATCGGCTCCGTGGACTGCGCTGCCCTCCCCCGCGCCGAGGGCCTGCCCTTGCCGGACGACGGGACGTTGCTCTTCTTCCTGCACCACGAGGAAGACATGGAAGCCATGGAGGACGAAGGCACGTCGGACTACTCGCGGGTCATCCACGTCCCGGCAGGCGTGGAGACCGAAGTGGCGCCGTCGCCACGAGACCCCGACAGCAGGACGCACTTCTGCGAGCACCTGCCGTTCCTCGTCCCCGAGCGCCCGATCACCGCGTGGGTCCAGCCGGAGCTGCCGGACTGGTTCGAGGACCGCGACCCCAGGTTCAGGCCCGCCGCCGTGAACCAGCTGCTCGACGGGATGAAACACGTCGAGCAGCTGCGCGAGCTCCTCGAGGAGCTCTGGCCGTCCCGCGAGCACGGCTCCCCGCTGCGCTTCGGCGGCCACTGCAGCGAGCTCGGCAGCTCGGACGGCCCGTTCACGCAGATGTCGTACGGCGCCGTCGAGGGCACGGGAGCCGACCTCTCCAGGGAGGAACGCTCCCGGCTGCGCCACGAGGAGGAGAGCCGGCTGAACCGGGAATGGGTGACGTTCGCGCAGTTCCGCACGCAGAGCGAGTTCTACTACGGGTGCTTCCTGCTGAAGCTCGATGACCTGGTGGCGCGGCGGTTCGACGAGATGCGCTCGTTCACCATGTTCACGGAGTAGCCGAATGCCGTTCGGGCGCGCTCATGACGCGATATCCACGAGCACGCCCGAACAGGTCACTCGGACTGGACCGGCTTCAACATCGGCACCAGCGCCAAAGCCGGCAACAACAGCACCGGCACGATCAGCAGGGCCCGCAGCACCCCGACCTCGTTCCCCAGGAACCCGACGAGCGGCGGCCCGGCCAGAAAAGCCGTGTACCCGATGACGGCGACCACGGACACCCGGGCCGCGGCACGAGCCGGGTCGTCGGCCGCCGCGCTCATCCCGACCGGGAATCCGAGCGCGGTCCCCAGACCCCACACGCCGACGCCGACGACCGCCACGAGAGCGGACGGGGCGAACACCGCCACCGCCACGCCGGCCGCGGCCAGCACCATCGACAGCGCGATCGCCCGCACCCGTCCCCACCGGTCCAGCAGGACCGTGCCGAAGATCCGGCCGAACGTCATCGTCGTCACGAACACGCCGAACACCAGCGCGCCCAGCGCCGGGTCGAACTCGTGGCCGTCGATGAACGCCACCGCCACCCAGTCGTTCGCGGTGCCCTCGGTGAACGCCAGCACCAGCACCAGCAGGCCGATCAGCAGGGTGCGGGGTTCGCGCCACGCCGCCAGGACGCCGCTGCCCTTGCCGTGCTCCGCCTCGGCCGCGAACCGGTACGTGCGCGCCGCCACCAGCGTGCCGATGGCGACCACCGCCGCCACGACGGCCAGGTGGGCGGTCACGGGCAGCACGGCCCACGCCGCGAACGACGCCATGCCGGCCGCCGCCACCGTGCCGAGGCTCCACATCGCGTGGAAGCGCGGCATCACGGTCTTGCCGATCGCGCGTTCCACCTCCGCGGCCTCGACGTTCATCGCCACGTCGCAGGTGCCCGAGCCGTAGCCGAGCGTGAAGATGCCGATCGCCGTCAGCACCGCGGACGGGTACGCGCCGATGCCGACGCCCGCGATCGCCAGTCCCACCGCGACGGTCACGGCCGAGACCGAGACGGTCAGCTTGGGCCGCAGGCGGTGGGTCACCTCGCCCGCGGTGAGCATCGCGAGGCAGGCGCCCAGCGACATGGAGAGCAGCAGGAGGCCGAGTGCTCCCGGGGTGAGACCGAGGGCGTCGCGGGCGGCGGGGACCCTGGCGAACCAGGTCGCCACGGCGACACCGTTCAGCCCGAAGGTGACCGCCACGCCCGCGGCGGCGGCTCGAACCTGGCTGCGGGGCACGGTGACCGACATCCCGGTTCTCCTTTCTCGATACATGAAGTGCTTACCCCACACATGGAAGCGCTTCCACCGCAATACTGCTCAGATGACCGAACACACCGCCACGCTGGACGACGTGGCACGGGCCGCCGGCGTGTCCCGGGCCACCGCCTCCCGTGTCGTCACGGGACAGGGACCGGCATCGCAGAGGGCACGCGACAGGGTAACCGCAGCGGTCACCGCGCTCGGCTACGTGCCGGACGCGTCGGCACGCGCGCTGGTCACCCGCACGGGCACACGACTCGCCATCGCCGTCATCGGGCACACGGCCGCTGTGCTCGACGACCCGTACGTCGGCCGCGTGCTGACATCGGCGGCGCACGTCGCCTCCGAGCGCGAGGTCGGTGTCTCACTGCACTGGCTGCCCCTCGACGACCCCGGTTCACTCGCCCGGCTCGCCGACGGGCGCGGGCTCGGCGGCCTCGTGGTGGTGAACCCGACGCTGCCCGCGCTCGAGACCGTGCCGCGCGGGCTGCGCGGACGGGTGGCGGCGGTCGGGGTCGGCGCCCGGAACGTGCCGTCGTTCGACGTCGACAACCGCTCCGGCACCGACGGGGTCGTGCGGCACCTGGTGCGCTCCGGCCGGCGCCGGATCGCGATGGTCACGGGTCCCTCGTGGCTGCCGTGCGGTGCCAGGGCGGTCGAGGCGTACCGGCGGGTGCTGCGCGACAGCGGCGGCGAGCCGAGGGTCGTGCCCGGCGACTTCACCTCCGCGCGCGGAGCCGAGGCGGCCGTCGAGATCATGGCCCGCTGGCCGGACACCGACGCGGTGTTCGCGCTCAGCGACCTCACCGCGCTCGGTGTCCTCGACGGGCTGCGCGCGCTCGGCCTGCAGGTCCCGGGCGACGTGGCGGTCGCCGGGTTCGACGACATCGCGTTCGCGGGGCTCGTCCGCCCGGCGCTCACGACGAGCACGCACCCGGTCGAGGAGATCGCCACGGCCGCGGCGATCTCCGTGCTCGACCGGCGCGACACCAGCGGAGCGACGTTCTACCCGTCCACGCTCGTCGTGCGCGACAGCGCGTGATCACCCCGCCGAGCACGGCTTGCCGTTCACCGCGAACGCGTCCGGCACCGGGTTGCCGCCGCGCACCGAGCCGTTGAACCCGATCTGCACCGACCCGCCCGGCGGGATCCGCGGGTTGTAGCCGGCGTTCACGGCGTCGACGGCCGGCCCGGACCGCCGCACCGTGGCGTTCCACATCTCGGTGACGGCCTGCCTGCCGCCGAACGTCCACCGCACGTTCCAGCCGTCGATCGGCGCGCTGCCGGTGTTGCGCACGACCACCTCCGCCTGGAACCCGCCCGGCCACTCGCCGGTGACCCGGTAGGACACGGCGCAGGTCCGCGCGGCCGGACGCGTCGTGACCGGAGGTGTCGTGACCGGGACCCCGGTGGTCGGAACCGGGCGCGGAACTCCCGTCGTCACGGGCGGCGGCAGTGGCGCCACGGGGGTGGGCGCCGCGTCGAGGCCGTCGCACGGCGGCCCCCACAGCCCGCGGTCGGCCGCGGCCGCCTCGGTCTCGGCGGCGGCCAGCGGCCCGCCGTCGGCCCTGAGCGCCCCCTGCCGCACGGCCAGCAGCGCGTAGTCCGTGCCGTCCTCCAGCGTCAGGTCGACCTCGCCGGGCGCGGAGGTGGTCACGCGGACGGCGCTGGCGAGCAACGTCGTCCTGGCGAAGGAGAGCGCGCCGGGGGCGGCGCAGTCCGCCGGGGTCGCGAGGCCCGCGACCCGCACCCGCACCCCGTCGGCCAGCTCGACGGTCCGGCCGTCGAGCACGTCCCGCACGAAGTGCAGCGCGCCCTGCCAGCGCACCTCCTGGTTCACCAGCGTGGGCGGCTTCCAGGGCGTGCCGGCGGGCGTCGGGAACGGCGGCGGTGGCGGCGGCGCCGTGCAGGCTCCGGCGAGCAGCACCGCCGCCAGGGCGCTAACCGCGCGCAACGGAGACCGCCGACCAGCGCTGGTTCGCCCCGGACGTCGCGTGGTACAGCCCGATCGGGGCACCGTCCTCACGCGACTCCCCGGTCACGTCGAGCAGGCTCCCGTCGCCGGCGTTGACGAACGTCCACGTCCCGTCCCCCGTGGACGACAGCACCCACCTCGCGGCGGGACCGTCGGACGAAGTCAGCACGACACCACCGCCGGACGCCGCGATCCGCTGGCCCGTCGAGGCGTTCACGACCGAGAACCGGGCGCGGTTGCCCCAGCCGCCCGAACGCCGTTCCACCCGCCACACCTGGTCCGCGGCGTCCGGATCGGTGGTGCGCTGCACCAGCGCCGTTCCCGACGGCGCGAGGGACCTGCCGCTCTGCACGCCGGTGAGCCGGTACTCGCCGCCCAGCGCGGCCGCGCTGTCCACCCCGCCCACCCCGGTCACCTCGAACGTCGTGACCGACCTGGCGGGCACCGGGAGCGTCGCCCTGCGGTTCTGCACGCGCACCGCGGCGCCCTTCACCAAGGCGCCGTTCTGGTCCGTCACGACCGGCCGCACGGAGGCACCCGGCCGCACCGACGCGAACGCCGACAGGTCCAGCGTCACGGACTGCGCCTGCTCGGACTTGTTCAGGTGCACGACGGACTTCAGCCCGGTCCCGCGCACCGCCGCCACGTCGGTCGTCGTGTTCACCTTCACGAGCCGGTCGCCGGGCTGGATGTGGTGCGTGAAGTTGCGCAGCGCGTGGAACTTCGTGTTGACCCGCGCCGGGCAGGTGGCGAGCGTGTCCCGCGGCCCGCAGTCGAACGGGATCTGCACCACGCCCCAGTTCATCCCGTCCGGCGACTCGGCGCCGGGGATCATGTTGTCGTAGTCCTCGACCGCCTGCCACAGCAGCCAGGCGCGCGGTTCCAGCTCGCGCAGGTCGTCGATCACGCGCTCCGCGATGCCGAGGCCGGGGTCCATGCTCGTGAAGCTCTGCCCGGTCCCCCAGTGCCCGTCGACCTCGCTCATCCACAACGGCTTGCCCGCGCCCTTGGCGATGTCCCGGGCGGAGGTGCGCCTTGCCGTGCCGTAGGTGTGCACGTTCACCTGGCCGACCTGTGCCCGCACCGACGCCGGGTAGCCCGCCCAGTCGTCGGCGAGGATGCCGGGGTTGGTCTCGTCCGGGGCGGACACGGCGGCCCGCACACCGTTGGCGCGCAACGCTTCCGCCATCGCGGGCACGACCTTCGCCTGCAGCGCGGGACCGAGGTGGGCGCCTTCCTGGCGGCCGCCCGTCGGGTTGCCGTCCGGGCCGAGAGTGGTGCGCCAGTACGGGGTGTTGGGCTCGTTGAACGGGTCGACGGTGGCGAACCGGATGCCGTGTGAGCGTTCCAGCTCCGCGGTCGCCTGCGCGAGGTAGGCGGCGAAGTCGCCGATCCGGTCCTCGCGCAGCTGGTCGGTGTTCGGGTCGAAGCCGCCGGAGACGTAGCCGCTCACGGTCTGGAACCACGGCGGCGAGTTGCTGAACGACTCCCAGCGCGTCACGTCGGCCTTGATCCGGTCGACCCACCAGCGCTGCCGCGGATCGGCTGCGGCGTCGAAGAAACGCGGATCGCCGGGCCGCCACCAGTCGGTGTCGGTGCGGGTCGTGCCGGCGGGGGCCTTCCACCAGCCGGGCACGGCGGCGCCGGCGCGCAGGTACTGCGGCACGTCCGGCGCGTTGCCGCCGCCGATGTTGTATCGCGCGATGTTCAGGTTGAGCCCGTCCGCGCCGAAGAGCAGCTCCGCCAACCGGTTCCGGATCTCGTCCGGGTAGCCGCCGGTGGCGTTCGCGAACCACACCAGGCTCGTTCCCCAGCCCTGGAACGGCTCCTGCTGGTAGGTCGGGTCCGGTCGCACCACCACGGGCTCGGCCGCCGCGACGGCGGGGCCGGCGGTGGGGAGCGTGAGCGCCGAAACGGCGAGCAGAGCGAGGAGTCTGGGCATCGGTTCTCCGTAGAACGCGCGATGTTCGCGCTAACATCTATCGAGAACCTACTGACGCGTCAAGGTCCTGCCGGACGGTGGCGCGTACCGTCCGGCAG
>NZ_JBHXCW010000070.1:0-33668 GCF_042725365.1 Lentzea sp. NPDC060358
GGCGAGCGGGCTGCGCCGCCGGGAGGCCGTTGCTCCGGCGTCACCCGGCGCGGTTGCTGCGGACGGGTGAACTGCGGTCCGGTCGTCATGCAGGCGCTCACGGGTCGTTTGACCATGTACGTGTTGTTGTAGCAACACAGACGCGCGGGGGCGCATCCGGTCGGGGGACGACTGGAGAGGAGACAGGCCGTCGATGGAGCGACTCGACGACGTGCAGGCCAGGAACCTGGCACTGGCCGCGATAGGGGCGGTGAACCGGCGTGACCACGAGTGGGCGGCCGGGGCCGTGCGGACGCTGGTCGCGGACGAGCAGGCGAGGATGGTCGCGATCGACGCGTGCGCGGCGATCCTGCTCAGGGGCATCCCCTGCGGCGTGCTCGACCCGTCCGCGCGCATCCCGGTGACCGTTCCCGACCCACCGGCGGACGAACTGGCCGTGGCGGCGGCCTCGGAATTGCTGAGCGGCCTGGCCTGCGCCGACGACCGCCGGGTGGTGGCGGTGCTGCGGATGCTCGCGCAGGGGCAGGGGTTCGGCGTGCTGCACGTGCTGGTGCGCGCCGCGGCGGCGTGGGTCGACGCGTACGTCGGGATCGACGGCGACACCGTCGACTCCTACTACGCGATCTCGAAGGACGCTGGCGTCTGACGCTCTCGCGGGCACCGCCGGGATCCCGGCGGGACCGGCCCGCCGTCGTGCGAACTCGCATCCCCGCCTATACGGTCGACGGTGACGATCGAGGAGCACGGGAAGGCTCGCACGTGGAGAAGCTCGAGGTACCCGGGAAGTTCGACCGAGCCGCGCGCGGCTACGACTTCCTCGTGGGGCTCAACCCCGGTTACCACCAGGCGTTGCGGCGCTCGGCGGGGGCGTTGCGGCTCAAGCCCGGCATGAGGGTGCTCGACCTCGGGTGCGGTACCGGCGCGTCGACGGCGGCCCTGGTCACGGCCGCGCCCGGAGTGGAGGTCGTCGCGGTGGACGCCTCGGCGGGGATGCTCGCGCAGGCGCGCGAGAAGCGGTGGCCCCCGACGGTGAAGTTCGTGCACAGCCGGGCCGAGGACGTGGACGAGGGGCAGTTCGACGCGGTGTTCGCGGCCTACCTCGTGCGCAACCTGCCCGAGCCCGACGCGACCCTGCGGCGGATCCGCGACTTCCTCGCCCCCGGCGGGCGGCTGGTGCTGCACGAGTACTCGGTGCGCGACTCGCTGGTGAGCACGGCGGTGTGGACGGCGTTGTGCGGGTTCATCGTCCCCGCGGGGTGGCTGGCGACGGGCGACCGGTCGCTCTACACCTACCTGTGGCGCAGCGTGATGGACTTCGACGGCGCGACGGCGCTGCGGGACCGGTTGCGGCGCAACGGGTTCACCGGCGTGCGCAGCGCACCCGTGCCGGGTCTGCAGCTCGGGGTCGTGCACACGTTCCTCGGCCACGCGCCGGAGCGGGAGCAGCGGTGACCGATCGCCTGGCCGTGCGGGTCCCGGCGCCTGCCGGGCGGCCGCACTTCGACGGGGACGCGCCCGTGGTCGCCGTGGTGGGCGGCGGCATCGCCGGGCTGTCCGCGGCGACGCTGCTCGCCGAACGCGGGGCGCGGGTCGTGCTGTGCGAGCGGGAGGACCACCTCGGCGGCCGCGTCGGCGGCTGGAGCACCCGGCTCGCGGACGGCAGCGAGGCCACGATGACGCGCGGCTTCCACGCGTTCTTCCGCCAGTACTACAACCTGCGGTCGTTGCTCGCGCGCGTCGACCCGGCGGGCCGGGCGCTGGTGCCGCTCGCGGACTACCCGCTGCAGCACGCCTCCGGCCACCGCGACAGCTTCGCCGGCCTGCCGACGACCGTGCCGTGGAACGCGCTCGCGTTCCTGCGCAGCAGCCCCACCTTCCGGTGGAGCGACCTCCCGCGGGTCAATGCGCGCGCAGCGCTGTCGTTGCTGGACGTGTCGGTGCCGCGCATCTACGACGAGCTCGACGGCATCGACGCGGCGTCCTACATCGAGCGGATCCGCTTCCCCCGGGCCGCGCACGCGCTGGCGTTCGAGGTGTTCTCCCGCAGCTTCTTCGCCCACCCCACGCGGATGTCGGCGGCCGAGCTCGCGGTGATGTTCCACATCTACTTCCTCGGCTCGAACGAGGGTCTGCTGTTCGACGTGGCCGCGGACCCGTTCCCGCACGGGCTGTGGGAACCTCTCGGCCGTCATCTCGCGTCGCTGGGTGCCACGGTGTGCACCGGCGTCGAGGTGAAGTCCGTGCTGCCGGGGGAGAAGAAGCGCTTCTCCGTCACCATCTGCGACGGCGCGATCGAGGCGGACGCCGTCGTGCTGGCGGCGGACGTGCCCGGCCTGCGCACGCTCGTCGGCGCGTCGCCGTCGCTCGCGGACGCGGCGTGGCGCGAGAAGGTGGGCGCACTGCGGACGGCCCCGCGGTTCCTCGTGTCGCGGTACTGGCTCGACACCCCGGTCGACCCCGACCGGCCCGGCTTCCTCGGCACCGGCGGGCACGACCTGCTCGACAACATCAGCGTCCTCGACCACTACGAGCACGAGGCGCGGGCGTGGGCCGCGCGCACCGGCGGGTCCGTGGTGGAGCTGCACGGCTACGCGCTTCCGTCCGATGTGGACGAACAGTCGGCCCGCGCCCGGTTGTGGCAGCAGCTGACCGAGGTCTACCCGGAGACCAAGCGCGCCGGGATCGTGGACGAACGGCACGAGCTGCGCGAGGACTGCCCGCTGTTCCCGGCGGGCGGCTACGCGGGACGGCCGGCGGTGACGACGCCCGACGAGTACCTGGTGGTGGCGGGCGACCTCGTGCGCATCGACCTGCCGGTGGCGTTGATGGAACGCGCGGCCACCACGGGTTTCGCGGCCGCCAACCAGCTGCTGAAGCGGTGGGGCGTCGCGGGCACCGACCTGTGGAGCGTGCCGGTGAGGGGCCGCGTGCCGGCGTTGCGCGCCGCGGCCCGTCGCTGGCGAACGGTCTAGACGCGGCCGAGCACCAGGCCGACCGCGTCGCCCAGGCTGCCCGGCCGGTGCACGGACGGCGGCAGTGCCACGCCCGCCCAGCCCGGCCCGGCGACGGCGAGCAGGGCGGTCGTGCGGGTGGCCAGCTCCGCCAGCGGCACCAGTTCCGCCAGGTCGGCCCGGTGCGCCCAGACCAGCACGACGGAGGGGCGCAACCGGGCCACCGCGTCGCACAGCGCCTCCGGCGGCACCCGTGCCCCCAGGTTGCGCCACTGGCAGCCCTCCTCGGACAGCGCGGCGCCCAGCGCTTCCAGCGCCAGCACGTGCTGCTCCTCCGGCGCGCACGCCAGCAGCGCCGCGAGCACGCCGGGGCCGGTCGCCCGCGGCACGTCCCGCAACGCCTGCAGAACACTGCTGCTGGCCATGTGCTCGATCTCGACGCCCTGCCCGCGTTCGGCGATGATGTCGCCGAGCTCCACCATGCTCGGCATGAAGACGGACTCCCACACGGACACCACACCGTGGTCGGTGAGGAGCTTCGCGGCGAGGTCGAGCATCAGCTCCTCATCGAGGCGTTTCGCCGCGGCGAGGAAACCCCGCTGGGCCTTGGCGGCCTCGTCGACGCCCATCGGCGCGTGCCGGCGAGCGGGCCGGGCGGACGGTTCCTGCCGCGCCAGCACGGCGGCGGAGGCCGGGGCCGTGCCCTGCCCGATCAGCACGACCATGCGGCGCAGCACCGCGACGTCGGCCTCGTCGTAGCGGCGGTGGCCGCCCTCGGTGCGCGTCGACGGGCCCAGTCCGTAGCGCTGGTCCCAGGTCCGGAGCGTGGTGGGGGCGATGCCGAGCATCCCCGCGACCGCGCGGGGTGTGTAGCTCACGACCGGCGGGCCCGCTTCGCGAGAATCGCCCTCAGCTCGCTCTCACCGAGCCCTCCCCAGATCCCGAAGGTCTCGTGGACCTCCAGCGCGTGCGACCGGCACCGCTCCATGACCGGGCAGCGCTGGCAGATCGCCTTGGCCGCGGCTTCGCGCTGCTCACGCGCCGATCCGCGCTCGTTGGGTGTGTGGAAGAAGTAAGCACTGTCCATGCCGCGGCACAGGCCGCGCAGCTGCCAGTCCCACTCTTCCGCGACCGGGTGGGGCAGACGGGACAACTCGGGCATGACGCACGTCCTCAGGTAAGACGACCACGGTGGGAAGCCCATCGTAAAATCGACTCAGAAACGACGCAACTCGGGGTCGGTTTCGCGTGTTCCCCGTTTACGGACTGTTGTCCGCATGTCAACATCGGGTTGCCGGAGGGTGGCCGCCGGAGTGCGCCACGGCAGGGCGGTCGTTTTTCAGCCGGACGGGTGACATGACGGCTGTCCCGGGCATGCGAAAAAGCCGGCTGCCGCACTCGGCAGCCGGGTCTTGGCCGGTCAGCGCCGCGGCGGACCGGCGTTCGGCGGCGCGTCCCTCCGAACTAGTCCGGGAACCGGCCCGTCCGCCGCAGCGCGTACCGGCGCTCCGCGTAGGCCAGGTCGTCGCGCCACAACCGCGCCGCCGCCCACTTCATCGCCGGCCGCAACGCCCCCGCCACCGGCTTGGCCAGGGCGAACCCCGGGCGGTCCGAGTGCGCGATCGTCGCCTCCACCACGGCGGTCCTGCCGTCGCGGATCGGGGTCGCGTGCGTCTCGACGACGCTGCCCTCGCCCTCTCCCTCGACGATGTGCATCACGATCGTGCGCGGCTCGGGACAGGTGAAGGCCGCGATCACCGGCACGCCGACCCGGCCCGCCAGCCGGAACGTCACCTCGACCAGGAAGCGGTCCTCGGTCTCGGTCGGGGTCTCCAGGACGTGCAGGTTCGCGAACGAGTACGGGTGGAACCACGCGCCGTGCCACGGGTCGAGGCGGTTCGCGACCACGTCCTCCGGGTCGCAGCGGCCGACGAGGGTCGCCACCGCGTCGATCGAGCCGGCCGGCGGGCGCTCGGGCAGCACCGGTGCGTCCAGCGGCTCCTCGCCGCCCACCTGGTCCAGGCGCACCCACACGAGCACACCGTCGTCGTGGGCGGGGTAAGGCGTCCACGCGCCGAACCGCTTGCCCTCCAAGGCGAGGCCGTGCCACCGGCAGATCAGCTTGCCCTCCGCCACGGCGCCGTCGCACAGCGGTGCGCCGAGGTGGGGGCACGAACCGGAACCCGCCATCAGCACGCCGTGGGGGCCGCGCCAGAGCACGACCTCCTGACCCGCGATGGTGCGGCCGTACGGCTTGCCCTTCACGACGTCCCTGCTCGCGCCCGCGACGAACCAGTTGCCCGACGGGCGCGCCATCGCGCGCTTGAGGGCCGCCTCGATCAGCGCGGGCTTCGCGTCCTGCCACGTCGGGCGCTGCTCGCGCCACGGCGGGCTGGAGTAGATCCGCAGCGGGATCCGGTCGCGCATCGAGGGCCTGCGGTCAGGCGGCACGGGCGAACACCGCCCTCGCCAGTGCCGGCAGCGCGACGGCGAGCCGCCTGCCGTTGGAGACGACGACGCGGCGCGACAGCACGTCGCAGTCGGCGCTCTCGACCAGGTCGAGGATGCGCCCGTAGAGCCGGTAGGCGGTGAGCACGCACGGACGGGAACGCGGTGCAAGCATCCCGATGCCCGGCCATGCCTTGGTGTAGATGTCTCGCGCGCGCCGCACCTGGTCGCGCAGTGCGGCGCGCACCTGCGGGTCGGCGTGACCTTGCGCACGGGCGTGCATCAGCCGTTCGCGGTCGACGCCGAACTCCGCGAGCTCGTCGGCGGGCAGGTACACCCGGCCGCGGTCGAGGTCCTCGCCGACGTCGCGGATGAAGTTCGTCAGCTGGAAAGCGACGCCGAGAGCCGCGGCGGCCGGTTCGGCCTCCTCCCTCGGCACGCTCGTGCCGAGCACCGGCAGCACCTGCAGGCCGATCACCGCGGCGGACCCGTGGACGTACTTCTCGAGCTCCGCGAAGGTGGCGTAGTCGGTGACCGTCAGGTCCATCCGCATCGACACCATGAAGTCCTGGAAGTGCTGGACCGGGATGTCGTAGCGCCGCACGGTGTCGACCAGCGCGGCCAGCACCGGGTCGTCGGTCTCCCCGCCCACCAGCGCCGCCTGCACCCGCGCGTCGATCGCGAGCAGCGCGGCGGCCTTCTCGTCGGGTCCACTGTGGACGTCGTCGACCACGTCGTCGACCCACCGGGCGAACCCGTAGAGGGCGTGCACCGCGGGCCGTTGCTCCGCGCTGAGCAACCTCGTTGCCAGGTAATAGGTGCGGCCGTGCAGTGCGTTCAGCTCACGGCAGCGCCGGTACGCGTCGCGCAACGCCGGTGCTGTGACACCCGCGGCGTCCAGTTCGCGCTCAGCCGACATCAGCGGTCCTTTCCCGGGGAAGGTGCCTCCAAGCTAAGACCACGCGTTTAACTCCGCACAACGGCGGCATTCATCATGCAGACCTCGAACCCCGCTGCTTAGCTCGAACCACCGAACTCCCGCCGACTCCCGAGGGAACGCCGATGTCGCTGCTGACCAGCGTGGACGCTTGCCCGTCGCACGTGGACGACTTCCGGGTCCTCCTCGACGACGCGCTGCACGACTTCCTGAGCGCCAGGCAGGACCTGGCGCCCGAGCTCACCACCGAGCTGCGCGGGCTGATCCTGGCCGGGGGCAAGAGGATCAGGCCGACGTTCGCGTGGTGGGGCTGGCGCGCCGCGGGGGGCTCCACCCACGTCGACGCCGTCGTGCGGGCCATGGTGGCGCTGGAGATGCTGCAGTGCTGCGCGCTCGTGCACGACGACGTGATGGACCGCTCCGCCACCCGGCGCGGCAAGCTCGCGGTGCACGAGTCGTTCGCGGCGCGGCACCGCCACCAGCGGTGGGCCGGCAGCTCACGCCAGTACGGCGACTCGGCGGCGATCCTGGTCGGCGACCTCGCGCTGGCGTGGGCCGACGACGCGCTGGTGAGCGCGGGCCTGCCCGCCGAGGTGCTCAGCCGCGCCTGGGCGCCGTGGCAGGCCATGCGCACCGAGATGATCATGGGTCAGCACCTCGACCTGCTGGCCGTCGCCCGCCGCGAGGAGTCGCTGGAGCACGCGGTCCGCGTGGCGGCGCTCAAGACCGCCGCGTACACCGTCGAACGGCCGCTGCACCTCGGCGCCGCCCTCGCGGGAGCGGACGAGGAGGTCGTCGACTGCCTGCGCGCCTACGGGCACGACATCGGCGTGGCGTTCCAGCTGCGCGACGACCTGATGGGGGTGTTCGGCGACGCCTCGGTCACCGGCAAGCCCGTGGGGGAGGACCTCCGCGAGGGCAAGCGGACGCCGCTGATGTCGATCGCCCTGTCCCGCGCTCAGGACCGCCCGGCGGCGCAACGGCTGCTGCGCCGGTGCCTGGAGACCGGTGCCGTCAGCGACCGCACGGTGGACGAGGTGCGGTCGCTGCTGATCGAGCTCGGTGCCGTCGCCGCCGTCGAGGAGCACATCGACCGGCTGGCGGTCTCCGGCCTGGCGGCGCTGGACCGCGCCGTGATCGACGACGAGGCGCGCCACGAACTGGTGCGCCTCGCCAACCGCGCCGTCGCGCGCACGACCTGACCGGGAGAGTTCTTCAGTGGTGCACGTGGTGAAGGGCCGCACGGATCGTGTGGTCGTGGTGGGAGCGGGGCTCTCGGGACTGTCGGCGGCGCTGCACCTGCGCGGTGCCGGGCACGAGGTGATGGTCCTCGAACGGCACCCGCACCCCGGCGGGCTCGCGGGCCGTCTCGACATCGACGGCCACCGCATCGACACCGGCCCGACGGTGCTGACGATGCCGGAACTGCTCGACGACGCCTTCGAGGCCGTCGGCGCGCGCCGTTCCGACCACCTGGAACTGCTGCCGCTGCACCCCGCCTACCGCGCGACGTTCGCCGACGGCAGCGCGTTGGACGTGCACACCGACGGCGACCGCATGGAACAGGCGGTGCACGACTTCGCCGGCGCCCGCGAGGCGCAGGGCTACCGCGACCTGCGCGAGTGGCTGGGCAAGCTCTACGCGGTGGAGCGCGACAAGTTCATCGGCGCGAGCTTCGACTCACCGCTCGACCTCGTCGGCGGCGACCTGCTGCGGCTCGCGAAGCTGGGCGGCTTCGGCTCGCTCGGCCGCGCCGTCGGCAAGTTCCTGAAGGACGACCGCTTGCGGCGCGTCTTCACCTTCCAGGCCTTGTACGCCGGTGTGGCCCCACGCGACGCCCTCGCCGCGTACGCCGTCATCGCGTACATGGACACCATCGCCGGCGTGTGGTTCCCACGCGGCGGCATGCGCGCCGTGCCGCAGTCGCTGGCCGACGCCGCGTCCGCCGCCGGAGTCGAGTTCGTGTACGGCGTCGAGGTCTCGTCGCTGGAACGGGTCGGCAACCGGGTCAACGCCGTGCTGGCGGGCACCGAGCGCTTCCCGTGCGACGCGGTGGTCCTCGCGACCGGCCCGGCCCAGAGCACCCGCCTGCTGCGCGGCAAACCGCGCCGCGTCGCACCGCTGCGGTGGTCGCCGTCCGCCGTCGTCGTGCACCTGAGCTCGAGCCGGGTCGTGGACGACCTGGCGCACCACACGATCTCGTTCGGCGACAAGTGGGACGGCACGTTCGACGAGATCATCAGCCAGGGCAAGGTGATGAGCGACCCGTCGCTGCTGCTGACCACGCCCTCGCTGACCGACCCGGCCCTGGCGCCGGAGGGCAGGCACCTGCAGTACCTGCTGGCACCGTGCCCGAACCTCGACGTGGCACCGCTGCGCTGGGACGCGTTCGCCGCGCAGTACGCCGAGCAGATCATGGAGGAGATGTCCGCGCGCAAGCTCCTCGTCGACGCCGAGCCGCTCGCCGTGATCACCCCGGACGACTGGGCGCGCGACGGCCAGGCGGCGGGCACGCCGTTCTCCGCCGCGCACACCTTCGCGCAGACCGGGCCGTTCCGGCCGGGCAACCTGCCGTTCCGGGACGGGAACGTGGTGCTGGCGGGCAGCGGGACGACGCCGGGGGTGGGGATTCCGCCGGTGCTGATCTCGGGGCGGCTGGCGGCGGAGCGGCTGCGGCAGTAGCTCGGCGGGCGGCCGCGGACCGCGGTGGACGGCGGCGGTCGCGTCTTGGGGCGGGAGCCGCGGTGGGCTTGGCCTGCTGCGGCTTCGCCGTGTCCGGTGCGGGTTGCTGTCGTGCGGGACGGTCGTGTCGGTGTTCACAGGAGACTGCGGTGGGCCTGGCTTGACGCGGCTTCGTCGTGTCCGGCCTGCGCCGCCGTCTTGCCGGCCGGCCGCGTCAGCCCTCGGTGTTCGTCGCCGCCGCGATCAGCGCGATCAGCTGGCGGCGGAAGTGCTCGTAGTCGTCCACCGCGCCCAGCAGCGTGTCCGACTCGCGTTCCTCGCGGCGGGCGGCGGCCAGGGCCCGGCGGCCCGCCGGGGTGATCTTCACCGACGTGCGCCTGCGGTCCTTCGCGTCCTGGCTGCGGACCACGTGGCCGCCGCGGTCCAGGTGCTCGATCGTGCGGCTCATCGTCTGGTCCGTGACGCGGCAGAGCAACGCCAGCTCGCGCTGGGAGCGCGGGCCGTCGGCCAGGTGGTGCAGGGTGATCATGCCGGCGTGGGTGAGGCCGCGGCCCGCCAGGAAGTCCTCGAAGCGCTTCTCCACGACGCGGGCCGCGACCGACAGGAGCCTGCCGGTCGGCCAGGAGGCGACGTCCGCGCCCACCTGGTCCGGGCGGTGCGCCACCGCCAGCTCGTCTCCCTCGGCCACGGCCCCATCATCCCAGACCCACCCCGTCACCCCACGCCGGTCCCGAACGGCATGCCGGTGACCTGGCCGCCGGCCGCCAGCGCGGAGGCGATGGCCGCGGCCGCCGGGGGGTAGGCGAGCTCGCCCAGGCCGCCGAGCGGGGCGTCGGACGGCACGATCGTGACCTCGACGTCCGGCACGCCACCGATCCGCGCCCAGCGGTAGTCGCCGAACGACGACTCCACGACCCGTCCCTCCCGGACGGTGATCTGCGCACCGAGCACAGTGGACACCGCGTCGGCCACGCCGCCCTCGACCTGCGCGCGCACCCCGGACGGGTGCAGCGCCACGCCGACGTCCACGGCCGCGTGCACCTTCAGCACCCGGCGCGCCGCGGGGTCGACGGAGACGACCACCGCGATCGCCGAGCCGTAGTCCTCGTGGCACGCCACGCCGCGGGCGTTCCCGGGCAGCCCGTTCCACGTGCCCGTCACGGTGTCGAGCAGCCGGTGCAGGCGCGAGCCGGCGGGCAGCAGCGACTTGCGCAGCGCGATCTGGTCGCGGCCCGCGCGCGTGCCGATCTCGCTGAGGAAGCACTCCTCGGCGTAGAGGAACTGCCCGGCGTAGACGGCCCGCCAGAAACCCGTCCGCAACGGCGTCGGCCGCACGGTGACCGTGACCTCACCCGGCACGCCGTACGGGAAGTGGTCGCCGCTGGCCTTGATCAGCGCCGGGTTGTTGAAGAACGGCAGCACCGTCAGCGGCCACGTCACGACCTCGTGCGCACGGCGGACGGGCATGCCGTCGGCACCGATCTCCGCGCTCAGGCGGTGCACGGACATCGGCCGGTACGAGTCGTTGCGCGTGTCGTCCGCGCGTGTCCACAACACCTGCACAGGGGCGCCCACCTTCCGTGAGCACGCCAGCGCCTCCAGCACGGGGTCGGGCTCGACGCGCCGTCCGAACGCACCGCCTGACGCCGTCGTCTCCACGCGCACGGCCGTGGACGGCACACCGAGCTGACGGGCCAGCTGCGTGCGCAACCCGCCGGGGTCCTGGGTGGGCGCCCACACCGTCACGCCGTCGGGACGCACGTGCACGGTGGCGTTCATGGGTTCCATCGGCGCGTGCGCGAGCAACGGCATCTCGAAGACCCGCTGCAGCCCGTCGATCGGGGCCTGCGCGGGCAACGCCGTGTGCAGGTCGGCGAGCCAGGTGCGGCTGTCCGCGGCCGGGGTGCCGCCGGTCCACGTGACCCGCAGTGCGTCGCGGGCCTTCAGCGCCTGGTGCGTGGACCGGGCGATCACCGCCACGCCGCCCTGGCCGTCCGCGGGCGCGGTCAGCGTCAGCACGTCGACCACGCCGGGCAGCGCCCGTGCGGCCGCGTCGTCGACCGCCGAGGGCACCGCGCCGATCCACGGCGGGCGCGCCACGACCGCGACGAGGCATCCGGGGGGCCGGGAGTCGATGCCGTACCGGGTGCGCCCGGTGACGATGTCCCGCGCGTCCACCCGGCCGCCGCGGGTCTTGCCCAGCAGCCGCCACTTCTCCGGCGGCGTGAGCGTCACCGGCACGGTCGCGGGGTCGAGCGCCGCCGCACCGCGCACCAGCGCCCGGTACGGCAGCCTGCCGCGGCGGGGGTGGCACACGGCTCCGTCGCGGGCGGTGCACTCGGCCACCGGCACGCCCCAACGCTGCGCCGCGGCGGCGACGAGCAGGCAGCGCGCGGTCGCGGCGGCCGTGCGGATCGGGGTGGCGAGCTGGCGCACGGACGACGAGTTGCTCACCGTCTGCGGCCCGTACCGCTCGGTGTCGCCGGGCGCCTGCTCCAGGGCCACGTCCGCGGCGCCGACGGCCAGTTCCTCGGCGACCATCAGCGCCACCACCGTGCGCACGCCCTGACCGGTGTCGGGACGCGGCACGGTCGCGGTGATGCGGCCCTTGTCGTCCAGACGCACGAACACGTTCGGCGTGAAGTCCTCCGCCGCGAGGGCGGGCACCGGCACCGCGACGACGAGCGCGCCGGCCCCGGCGCCCCGCAGCAACGTCCTGCGGCTGATCACCGTTCCTCCCGCATGATCCGGCTGGCCCGGCGCACCGCGGCGCGGATGCGCGGGTACGACCCGCAGCGGCACACGTTGTCGCCCAACGCCTCCTCAATCGCGGCGTCGTCGGGATCGGGGTCGCGTGCCAGCAACGCGGCCGCGGCCATCACCTGGCCGGGCTGGCAGTAGCCGCACTGCGCCACGTCGAGCTCGCGCCACGCGCGCTGCACCGGGTGGTTCCCGTCGCGCGACAGGCCCTCGATCGTCGTGATCCGCGTGCGCGTGCTGTCGGCGGTCGTGCGCACGCAGGGCCGCGCCGCCGAACCGTCCACATGGGACGTACATGCCCCGCACAGGCCGACACCGCACCCGTACTTGACACCCGTCAGGCCGAGCTCGTCGCGCAACACCCACAGCAGGGGAGTGTCGCCCTCGACGTTCACCTCGTGTCGTTCACCGTTGACGCGCAACAGATATCGGGCCACCGCAGGGTCCTCCTGAAATTGTTCAGTCAGCTGAACGTAGCGGTGCGCGGCACGCCGGGCAAGGTTTGTTCAGCAAGCTGAACATCTGCATAATGCTCAGCGTGCTGAACGACGCGAAGCGGTCGACGTCCGCCGTCCTGCTGTGGGGTGTGGCGGCGAGCGCGCTGCTCACCGGTCTGGTGTGGGTGCTGGGGCAACGGCTGAGCGTCAGCCTGCTGCCCGACCAGGGCGCGTCCTGGTACTACTGGAAGCTGCCCGACCCGACCTTCTGGACCAGGGCGTCCGCCTGGGTGGGCTACGCGGCGCACCAACTCGTGTCGTGGGGCCTGATCTACCACGGCCAGAAGTACGTGCGCCGCTACACCACCGGCCTGCACCGGCTCAACGTCGTGGCGCTCGCCGCCAACGCGGGCTTCATCGGCCTGCACGCGCTGCAGACGCAGGTGTTCTACGACGGGCTGGCCCAGGACGTCTCCATCTTCAGCTCGCAGGGCTCGGTCGTGCTGCTGCTCGTCGTGGTCCTGCTGATGGAGAACCGCCGCCGCGGCCTCGTCCTCACCTGGTCCGCGCCGATCTCCGCGCAGGTCGTCGCGTTCGCCCGCCGCTACCACGGCTACCTGTTCAGCTGGGCCGCGATCTACACGTTCTGGTACCACCCGATGGAGTCGACGAGCGGGCACCTCATCGGGTTCTTCTACATGTTCCTGCTGCTGGTGCAGAGCAGCCTGATGTTCACCACCGCGCACACGAACCGGTGGTGGACGCTCACGCTCGAGCTGCTGGTCGCCGTGCACGGCACACTCGTGGCGGTGATGAACTCCGGTCCGAACGGCGTGTGGCCCATGTTCCTGTTCGGCTTCGTGGCGATCTTCGTGCTCACCCAGATGCACGGCGTGGGGCTGAGCACGACCGCCCGCTGGTGGATCGGCGGCGCGTTCGTGGCCGCGGCGCTCGCGGTCTACTCGTGGCGGGGGTTCGGCCGGATCGACGAGGTCGTGCGCATCCCGCTGATCGAGTACCTGCTGGTGGCCGTCCTCGCCCTGCTGATCTGGGCCGGGGTCAGGATCGCGAACCTGGTCCGCTCGTGAGGCGCGTCCCGGCGGCGCTGTGCGTCCTGGTCCCGGTCGTCCTGCTGGTCGCGGGCTGGGGACCGCTGGTGCACGGCCACCCCGCGCAGCTCGTGCTGCTCGGCGCGGTCGTCCTCGCGGGGATCGCGCTCTTCCGCGCACCGGTGTGGCTGGCGGTGGTGCTCGCCGCCGTGCTCATCGCGCCGCTGGTGTACCTGCAGCCGTTCGCGGCCACGGACCCGCGCGGCAGCGAGACCGTGCTCCGGCCACCGGGTGAGCCGAAGGCCGGCCTGGTGTTCCACCCCGGCGCCCGCGTCGACCACCGCGCCTACCTGCCGCTGCTGGAGCGAGTCGCCCAGCAGGGATTTCTCGTGGTCGTCGTGAAGGAACCGCTCAACATCGCCCTGCTCGGCTCGGGCACGGCCGATCTGAGGGCCGAGCACCCCGAAGTGACGACCTGGGCCGTCGGCGGCCACTCGCTCGGGGGTGTGGCCGCCGCGAAGGAGACGGCAGGCGGCAACGGGATCCGCGGTCTCGTGCTGTGGGCGTCCTACCCCGTCGACGACCTGTCCGGCCGCGACGACCTCACCGCGTGGTCCATCAGCGGTGAGGAGGACGGCTTCACCACGCCGCAGAACGTCGAGGAGTCGAGGAAGCTGCTGCCGCCGAACACCCGGTTCGAACAGGTCCCGGGCGCGGTGCACGCGTTCTTCGGCGACTACGGCGACCAGCCGGGCGACGGCGTGCCGACGGTTCCCAGGGCCGAGGCCCAGGAGAAGATCGTCGCGCTCACCGTCGCGGCGCTGACCGCCCTCAGCCCTCCATCCCGCGGACCGTCGCCATCGACGTCAGACCCGACACCTCGATGATCGGCGCGAGCAGCGGCGTCGCCACGATCTCCGCCCGGTCCGCGTACGCGAACAGCACGCTCATCCCGGCGCTGTCGATGTAGAGGACCTCGGTGAGGTCGACGACGAGCGGTCCCGTCGTGCCCTCCAGCGCGGCGGCGAAGGAGTCGGTGTTGCTGAGGTCGATCTCACCCGCAACTCTGACGACCGACCTGCCCTGCGCGTCGGTGGTCCTGGTCACGGTCAACGGCGTCGTCATCGGAAATCATCACCTGCATCGTCACGGTCGTACCGGTCGGTTCGGGGAGGATGGCGACTTCGTCCATCATCGACAGCATGATCGTCGTTCCGCGGCCGCGCTGCGCGTCCGGGTCGTCGTCCGGGGTCTTCCAGGAGCCGGTGTCGGCCACGGTGGCCCGCAGCGCGGAGTCGCCCGCGGTCTCCAGCCGGACACGGACGGCCCGGCGGTCGTCGTCGCGGTAGGCGTGCTCGATGGCGTTCGCGCACGCCTCGCCGACGGCCAGCAGCACGCTCTGCGCGCGGCCGGTGGAGAACCCGCACTGCCGCAGCCAGCCGCGCAGCGTGCGGCGGGCGCCCTGCAGCTGACCGGGTTCCGCGGGGAAGGACATGTCGAGCGGCGCGGGGTGCCGGTACATCAGCAGCGCCACGTCGTCGTCGTAGCCGCCGGCGGGGGACAGGGCGCTCATGATCTGACCGGCCAGCTCCTCCAGCCCGTTCGCCCGGCCCTCCTGCACGGCGCGCGCGGCCTTCTCGATGCCCTCGGTCAGCGAGCTGCGCCGGCGTTCGACGAGGCCGTCGGTGTAGGTGAGCAGGGTCGAGCGCGGCGGCAGCGTGCACTCCGCCTCCGTGCGCTGCACGCCCAGCTTGACCGCGAGCGGGATGGACCGCCCGCCCTCGAGCAGCTGCGTGGTGCCGTCGGCGAGGGCCAGGATCGCGGGCGGGTGGCCCGCGCTCGAGTACACGAGGTGCCCGGTCTGCGGGTCGAGCACGCCGCAGAACACCGTGGTGCACAGCGCACCCGGCACTCCCGCCGCGAACTGGTCGAGCGTCATGAGCGCCCGCGCCGGTCCGATCTCCTGCAGCAGCAACGCCCGGCACGCACTGCGCAGCTGGCCCATCACGGCGGCGGCGGTGAGCCCACGGCCCACGCAGTCGCCGACGACGATGCCGATCCGGCCGTCCGGCAGGGCGAACGTGTCGTACCAGTCGCCACCGACCTCCAGCGGCCGCGCCGCCGGTTCGTAGCGCACCGCGAACCCGCCCGGCAGGTTCGACGGGCCGAGGATGGCGCGTTGCAGCGCCAGCGCCGTCTCGCGCTGCTGGTCGATCTGCCGCGCGCGGGACAGGCCCTGGGCGAGGTGACCGGCCAGCAGCGACAGCAGCAGCTCGTCCTGCTCGGTGAACAGGGTGCGCGAGTCGAGGCGCAGCCACAGCACCATCGGCCCGTCCGGGTGCTCGACGGTGACGGCCGTGCTGCCGTCGCCCACGAAGACCGGGATGAGCGCGGGGTGGTCCGTCAGCGCGGTGAGCGTCGCCCGCTGGTCCTCCGGCAGACCGGCCCAGTCGAGCTCGCCGGCGGCGCTGCTGACCCGCGGCTCCTCGTGCAGGCCGAACACCACCGCGAGGACCTCGGTGCGCCACAGGGTCTGCAGCTGGTCGAGCGAACCGGACAGGGCCTCGGCTGTGCTGGTCGCCCGCGACAGCCGCACGCTCATCTCGGCGAGGGCCGCCTCGCGCCGGCGCGCGTGGTGCTCGGCCGTGACGTCGCGGAACGTGCCGACGGTCATCGTGCGGCCGCTGTCCGGGTCGCGGGCGGGGTTCATCAGGGCGCTGATCCACAACCGCCTGCCGTCGCGGTGCGTGACCTGCAGCGTCTGGGCGCGCTGGTCGCGGCCGGTGCGCGCCTCGAACGCCTCCGCGAACAGCCGGCGCGACTCGGGGTCGGTCCGCTCGTCGGGCCACCACGGGTGCGGCGCGGGCAGGGGCAGGTCCTCGGGCCCGTAGCCGAGGATGTCGGTGAACGCCGTGTTGATCTCGACGACCGAGCCGTCGTCGTCGCAGACGAAGAACGCCTCCTGCAGCGAGTCGATGAGCGCGTCGCGCCAGCGGGCGTGCTGGCCGCGCAGGCGGAACAGGTCGACGTTGGCCCGCACCCGCGCCAGCAGGTCGGCGGCGGCGAACGGCTTGACCAGGTAGTCGTCGGCCCCGGCCCGCAGCCCCTCGCCGGAGGCCTCCTGACCGGCGCGGGCCGACAGCAGCAGCACCGGCACCGCCATCGTGCGCTGGTCCGCGCGCAACGCCGCGACCAGCGACAACCCGTCCATGCGCGGCATCATCACGTCGCTGACCACGAGATCCGGCGGGTGGGTCCTGGCCGCCTCCAGCGCCGCGAGGCCGTCGGTCACCGTGCGGACCTCGTACCCGGCCCGCACGAGCAGCCGGGTCAGGTACTCGCGCATGTCGGCGTTGTCGTCGGCGACCAGCACGGTGGCGGGCACCTCCGGCGCCGTGCCCGCGGCGGTGCTGAGCATCAGGTCGTCCACGGTGAGACCGGGATCGGGCAGCCAGCGCAGCGCCTCCTGCACGTACGGCGCGGCGATGTCGGACGGCACCGGCAGCACCGGTTCCCGCGCCACCGCGCCGGCGGGCACGTGCTCGGTGCCGTAGGGCAGCTCGATCGTGAAGCGGGTGCCCTCGCCCTCGGTGCTCTCGGCGCGGATCGAGCCGCCGTGCAGGCCCACGAGCTCCTGCACCAGCGCGAGCCCGATGCCGCTGCCCTCCTTCGACCGCGACCACGTGTGCTCGATGCGGTGGAAGCGCTCGAACAGCCGCGGGATCTCGTGCTCCGCCACCCCGACACCGGTGTCGGCGACCGTCACGACCGCGCCGCCGTCTCCGGGGCGCACGGTCACGCTGACGGAGCCCTCGACGGTGAACTTGAGCGCGTTGCTCAGCAGGTTGAGGACGACCTTCTCCCACAGGCCCAGGTCGACGTGCACCGGCTGCGGCAGCGGCGGGCAGTCGATCTCGAAGCGCAGGCCCGCCTTCTCCACCGCCGAGCGGAACACGCTGGCGAGCTCCGCCGTCACCGACGCGAGCTCGACGGGCTGGTAGACCGCCTGCATGCGGCCCGCCTCGAGGCGGGAGAAGTCGAGCAGGGTGTTGACGAGCTTGCCGAGCCGCAGGCCGTTGCGCTGCACGACCTCGAGCTCCTGCTCGGCCTGCGGGTCGACCGGGGCGAGCCGCTCCCGCAGGTCCTGCACCGGGCCCATGATGAGCGTCAGCGGCGTGCGGAACTCGTGGCTGATGTTGGAGAAGAACGCGGTCTTGGCGCGGTCGAGTTCGGCGAGCTCCTCGGCACGGCGCTGCTGGGCCCGGAACCCGCGCGCCCCGGCGATGCCGGAGGCGATGTTGCCCGCGACGAGCTCGACGAACCCGCGGTAGCCGTCGTCGAACGGGCGGTGCCGGTTCAGGCCCGCGACCAGGAACCCGTACGGCGTGCCGCCGGGGCGTTGCAGCGGGGTGACGAACGCGTTCAGCGGAGGCCGGTCCCACGCGCCGGTGGGCAGCCCGGGAACCTCGCCGAGGTCGACCAGCACGGACTCACCGCGCCGGGCGGCCTCCACCGGCCACGGCGAGGCGTCGCCGGGGGAGACGACCTCGGGCGCGGCCGGGTGACCGTGCGTGATCCCGGACGCCTCCGCGAGACGCGCGTGGCCGTCCTCGAAGACGTAGGCGAGCGTGAACGGGAGGTCGCGCTGGTTGCGCTGCAGCTGGGCGCACGCGAACGCGAGCACCTCCTGCTCCTCGCGGACCATGGTGGGGTCGGACCCGAGGTCGCGCAGCGTGGCCATCCGCCGGTCGCCGACGACGCGGTCGGTCTCCTCGCTGACGACGCACAGCAGCCCCGCCACGGCACCGCTCTCGTCGCGCAACGGGCTGTAGGAGAAGGTGTGGTAGCTCTCCTCCAGGTACCCGGAGCGCTCCACGAACAGCTGGAGCGCCTCGTCCCAGGTCGCCTGCCCGGTGTCGAGCACGCTGTCGACCCTGGACCGCAGGTCCTCCCAGATCTCCGCCCACACCTCGGCGGTCGGCCGGCCCAGCGCCCACGGGTACTTGCGGCCCAGCGTGTCGTGCCGGTAGGCGTTGTTGCAGAAGAAGGTCAGCTCCGGTCCCCACGCCATCCACATGGCGAACCGGGACGACAACAGGATGCCGACGGCGGTCTGCAGGCTCTGCGGCCAGTCCTCGGGCGGACCGAGCGGGGTCGCGGCCCAGTCGACGGCCGCCAGGTCGCGCCCGACCTCCGGGTCCTCGGAGAAGACGTGGGCGAGACCGGGTCTGGACCCGTTGCCGTCCTCAGAGCGCGTCACCGACCGTTACTCCACACCTGGACGAAGTTGACCTGTCCAGGGTGCCCAATTTCGGAGGCGGTCGCACAACCAGTGGGCGAGCGGTGCGTGTGACACCGCTCGCCCGGCCCGGTTACTCCGTGCCCTCGAACACGACGGCCGGATCGGTGCGCGCGGCCTGTCCCCAGACGAGGTCGCGCGCGGCGGTGTCACCGGCGAGGTAGTGGCGGAACCACGAGGTCGTCACGCGTTTCGCCGCGGTGAGCTGGGCGGCGCGGGTGATGGACCCGGTGTCGCAGAACAGGCCGGAGGAGTCCATGAACCCGCAGTGCGAGCCGCCGGTGATCGTGCGCAGCTGGTTCGACGGCGGCTTGGCGGCGAAGATCGGCCGCTGGTGCTCGGCGATCGGTGCGATCGTGTCCTTGTCGCCCGCGACGAACTGCGCGGGCGCCCGCATCGTCGCCGCCGCGCCTTGGCCGACGGGTTCGTCTCGGCGGCCGCGTAGGTAGAGATCGCCGTGATCCTCGGGTTGCGCGCGGCCGCGAGCACGGCGGCGCCACCCCCCATCGAGTGCCCGGCCGCGCCGAGCTTGCCCGTGCTGATGTGGTCGCGGAACCGCGACCCCGCCGTGGCGTCCTGGTCGGTGAGCCAGGTGAGCCCGGCGTTGAGGTCGTCGGCGAACCCGCTGTGGCTGGGGCTCAGCCCGCCCTGGGTCGTCGGCACGATCACCACGAACCCCCACGACGCGAGGTGGTTGCTGGTGCTCGTGTACTTCGAGGTGGCCTGGAAGAACCCGTGCCCGAACGCGATCGCGGGGAACCGCCCGGACGCCACCGGCTGGTTCGTGCCCGCCGCCGTGGCGGGGTAGTGCACGCGCGCCGGCACGGACCTGCCGCCGGCGACGGCCGTGACATCGCTGTACGCCACCGGGTACGAGCCGGGGAGCCCGTAGTCCGGTGGCGCGGCTAACGCGGAGGGGGTGGCCAGCGTGCCGGCCACCAGGGCAAGGGTCATGGCGAGTGCTCGCATGAACCGCTCCTCTGGGGGTTGCAGGGTGGTGTGACGGCGGATCAGGGCTCGCCGAACCGCATGCGCAGGGCGGTGACGGCGAGGCTCAGTCGCGGCTTGGCGGTGGTGAGGCGGTGCAGGGGGCTGGTGGGCGGGACGTGCCAGCGCAGCCGGGTCGGGCGGACCCGGGCGGCGGTGTGGAGCCGGGTGCGGACCGCGGTGCCGGCCAGGGACTGCCAGACCGAGGTGGTGAGGCGGACGGGGAGGGCGGGGAGGGCGGGGAGGGCGGGGGAGCGGCGGGGGCGTTCCTCGGCGGTGGCGATGGTGGCGGCGGGGGCAGTGGGGTCGGTGCCGGAGGGGGCCGCGGTGGTGTGGGAGGAGGGGGACGCGGGACCGGTGCTCGCGGGGGATGGGGCCGTGCTGGTGGAGGCGACGTTGGCGGTGAGGCTGGTTCCTGCGGTCGGCGTGCCCGCGGCGGGGCGCGGGGCCGGGGTGACGTCGGCTGCGGTGCCGGTGGAGGCGTCCGGCGCGTTGGCGGCGATCCCGGCCCCGGGACCGGCACCCGGCGCGGCGGCCACTCTCGCCGCAGCCGTCAGGCGCGGCTCCGCCGCCAGCTCGAACTCCGCCATCTCCTTCGGGATCCCCCACATCGCCCGCGCCCCGCGCCGCGACGTCTCGTCGTCCACCCAGATGTCGGTGATGGACAGTCCGAGCCGGAACCCCTTGCGCACCACCACGCCCACCATCAGCTCGCGGTAGGCGAGCACGCCGGTCTCGTCGTAGTCGACGAACGCCGACACCACGAGGACGCGGCCGAACAGGACCAGGGGCACCACGCCCGGCACGAGCCGGGAGATCGCCGGGCGTGGTGCCGTGGCCACCGTGAGCCAGCCTCTGCCGCAGAGGTGCCACGGTGGGGGAGGGAAGTCAGCGGGCATCGTTCGCCTCGTGTCGCAGGGCCGCCGGCGCGTGGGCCGGGACGGCGGGTCGGTGCGGGGGGACGGCGGTCAGCCGGGCGTACGGGGCGCCGGGGGCGGGGCGCCGGTCCGGCTCGCCCTTGTTGGGCCACAGCGACATCGCGCGTTCGGCCAGGGCGGTGATGGTCAGGGCCGGGTTCACGCCGAGGTTCGCGGGGATGGTGGAGCCGTCCACCACGTGCAGGCCGGGGTGGCCGTGGACGCGGTGGTACGGGTCGATCACGCCGGTCTCCGGGGAGTCGCCGATCACGCAGCCGCCGATGAGGTGGCCCGTCAGCGGGATGTCGGCCAGGTCGTTCCAGGCGCCCCTGGCGACACCGCCCGCGCGCAGCGCCATCCGGCGCGCCACGGAGTGCCCCGCCGGGATCCACGACGGGTTCGGGTCGCCCTCGCCCTGCCGGGTGGTCAGGCGGCCGCGGCGCAGGGACGTGGTGAGCGAGTTGTCGAGGCTCTGCATCACCAGCAGTGCGATCGTCTCCTCCGACCACCGCCGCGGGCTGTGCATCCGCAGGGCGGTGCGGTACTCGGCGCGCAGCTGCGCGAGTCCCCGGCGCAGGCGCGCCGGGCCGCCGTCCACCAGGGTCGTCATGAGCAGGCCCAGCAGGTTGCTGCCGCGCCCGTAGCGGACGACCTCGACGTGCGTGTCGGGGTTCGGGTGGATCGACGACGTGATCGCGATGCCGCGCGTGTTGTCGAGCGTGCCGCCCGGCACGCGCACGGCCACGACTGCCTCGGAGTTGGTGCGGCACAACGTGCCCAGCTGCGGCGACAGGCCGCGCAGGCTGCCGTTGTCGCGCAGCCGGTGCAGCAGGCGCTGGGTGCCGAGCGACGCGGCGGCGACCACGACCTGGCCGGCGGTGAAGATGCGTTCGGAGCTGCCACCGGTGGCGCGGGTGCGCACCGCGTAGCCGTCGCCGACGCGGCGCACGTCGGTCACGGTCGTCAGCGGCCACACCTCGGCGCCCGCCTGCTCGGCCAGGTGCAGGTAGTTCTTCGGCAGCGTGTTCTTCGCGTTGTGCCGGCAGCCGGTCATGCAGGAGCCGCAGGCGATGCAGCCGTCGCGGCGCGGACCGGCGCCGCCGAAGAACGGGTCCTCGCCGCCCGGTCCGAAGTGGACTCCGACGCGGGTGGGCCGGAACGTCGGCGCCACGCCGAGGTCGACGGCCACCTCGCGGAGCAACCGGTCGGCGTCGGTGCGGAGCGGGTTCTCGACCACGCCGAGCATCCGGCTCGCCTGGTCGTAGTGCGGGGCGAGCTCGGCGCGCCAGTCGGTGATGTGCGCCCAGCGCGGGTCGCGGAAGAAGGAGTCCGCCGGTTCGTACAGGGTGTTGGCGTACACGAGCGACCCGCCGCCGACGCCCGCGCCGCTCAGCACCAGCACGTCGCGCAGCGGGGTGATCCGCTGGATGCCCGTGCACCCGATGCCCGGCGCGAACAGGTAGTCGCGCAGCTGCCACGACGTGCGCGGGAACTCGTCGTCGGCGAACCGGCGACCGGCCTCCAGCACCCCGACGCGGTAGCCCTTCTCGGTCAGCCGCAGGGCGGTGACCGCGCCGCCGAACCCCGAGCCGATCACCAGGACGTCGTACCGCGCGGTCATCGGACCCCCTCCAGCCGTGCGGTGCGGCGCAGGTACTCCCGCGTGCTGCCGGGCCAGTTCGTGGTCACGGAGCCGTCGTCGGCCCGGTACCAGGACGAACACCCGCTCCACACCCCGCCCGCGAGACGGGAGCGCATCTCGGAGTCGAACTCGTCGGCGACCTCGGGCCGCACCTGCACGGGCGCGCCGGTCTCGGCGAGACGGCGCACGGCGGCGACGACGTAGCGGCACTGGGCCTCGATCATCGTGACGATCGAGCTGCCGCCGAGGTTGGTGTTCGGCCCGTAGACCAGGAAGAAGTTCGGGAACCCCGGCACGGTCAGGCCCAGGTGCGCCCGCGGCCGCCCGCCCCAGACCGCGGCGAGGTCGCGGCCGTCCCCGCCGGTGACGCGCATCGGCAGCCGGAAGTCGGCGACGTCGAACCCGGTGCCCCAGATCAGCACGTCCGCGGGGTGCTCGCGGCCGTCGGCGGTGCGCAGGCCGTGCGCGGTGACCTCGGTGATCCGCTCGGACACCACGCGGGCGTTCGCCGCCGTGAGCGCCGGGTACCAGTCGTTGCTGAACAGGACGCGTTTGCACCCCACCGGCGTCCCCGGCCGCAGCCGGGAGCGCAGCGCCCGGTCGCGCACCCGGACCCACCGGTGCGCCGCGGCGAGACCGCCGACCAGCGCGCGCGAGGCCCGGCCGGCCGTGAGCAGCCACGTGAACGCCTCGCAGGCGAGCCACACACCGCGCCGGGCGAGCTTGGACGTGAACGGGCGCGCCCGGCCCTTCAGCGCGGCGTCGGGCTTCGGCAGCACGTGCGGGGCGGTCCGCTGGAACACGGTGAGGTGCCCGGCCAGCGGCTGGATCCGCGGCACGAACTGCGCCGCGCTGGCCCCGGTGCCGACCACGGCGACCCGCTTGCCGCGCAGGTCGACGTCGTGCCGCCACCGTGCACTGTGGAACACCGGACCGGCGAACGCGCCGAGACCGGGCAGGTCGGGGGCCGAGGGCCGGTTCAGCTGCCCCACCGCGGACACGAGCACGTCCGCCTCCACGACCTCGCCGCCGGCCAGTTCCACGCGCCACCGCCCGTCCTCGAACGCCGCGGCCACGACGTCGGCGCCGAACCGGATCCGGTCGCGCACCGCGTCGGCGTTGCGCCGCAGGTAGGCGAGGATGTCCGGCTGCGCCGCGTACCGGCGCGGCCACGAGAGGTTGGGGGAGAAGGAGTACGAGTAGAGCGACGACGGCACGTCGCACGCGGCGCCCGGATAGGTGTTGTCCCGCCACACCCCGCCGACGTCGGCGGCGCGCTCGAGCACGGTGAACCGCTCGAAACCGGCCCTGCGCAACGACAACGCGACGCCCAGCCCGCCGAACCCGGCACCGATGACGACCACTTCGGGATTACCTCGCACGTCACCGACGCTAGGAACTTCCACCTGTTCGCACCAGGACAACAGCGGCCGCGTGGTTGACAATCGCGGCCATGAGGACGTTGCCCGAACCCGCGGTCCGGCACTGGGACTTCCCGCGCGGCATCGCGAGCGCCGCGCTGATGCTGCGCTTCGGCGCCGAACGGGGCCTGCCGCGCGACACCCTGCTCGACGGCAGCGACCTGACCGCGGACGACCTCGCCGACCCGGTGGCGGAGATCAACGCCCACCAGGAGCTCGCCGTGGTGCGCAACCTCGCCGCGCACCTGCCCCGCGCTGGCATCGCCGCGGGCCGCCACTACCACGCGACCACGTTCGGCGTCCTCGGCCACGCGTTCCTCAGCGCCGCCACGATGCAGGACGCCGTCGACATGGCGCTGCGCTACCTCGACCTCAGCTTCACCTTCACCGGTCCGACCGCCGCACTCGACGGCGACCGGCTCGTCATCTCGCTGCACCCCGCCGGGCTGCCGGACGACGTGCGGCCGTTCCTGGTCGAACGCGACCTCGCCGCGATCCACACGGTGATCGGCGAGCTCGTCACCGGCGAGGTGCCCGTCCTGGCCGTCGACCTCGCGCACGCCGCGCCACCGGACACGAGCGACCACGAGGAGGTGTTCGGCCTGCGCCCGGAGTTCGGGGCGGGCCGCGACCGGTCCGTCGTGGACGCGTCGGTGCTCGCCCGCGCGCTGCCGCTCGCGAGCCCGGAGGCGACGGCGCTGTGCGAACGGCAGTGCGAGGACCTCGCCACCCGCCGGCGCCGCAAGCCCGGCGTCGCGGGGGAGGTCCGCCGCGTGCTGGAGCACTCCGCGCGGTTCGAGGAGACCATGCCGGTGGTCGCCCGCGCGCTCGGAATCAGCCCGCGCACGCTGCGCCGCCGCCTGACCGAGGCCGGGACCAGCTACCAGGCGCTGCTCGACGAGGTGCGGGCCGACCGCGCCGCGGCCCTGCTGCCCGGCGCGTCGGTCGAGCAGGTGGCCGCCCAGCTCGGGTTCGCCGAGGCGGCGAGCTTCATCCACGCGTTCCGGCGCTGGTACGGCACCACGCCGAGCAACTACGCGCGGTCGCGCGGCACGTCAGGCGGCTGAGCCGCGGCGGGGAGCCCACGCGAGGACGTTCAGCCCGATCCCGCCGAGGAGCACGACGCCCAGCACGCCGCCGAGCACCCGGAAGACCTGGTCGTTGTCGGCGAGCGCGGCGTCCACGACCCGTCCGTCCACCAGGTCGTAGCGGACGGTGACCCGCTCGCCGGACTCGCGCTTCGGGCCGTTCTCCGACAGCACCGCCGTCTGCCGCGAGCCGTCCGGCAGCGCGTACTCGACCCGGACCGAGGCGCTCTTGCCCGACTTCAGCCGCTCCTGCACGGTCCCCTCGGAGGTGGCCCACGACCGCTGTTCGGCCGCCGACCGGAGCAGGACCACGAGGCCCACCACGGCCGCCGCCAGAGCCAGTCCGGCCAGCACCCGTCCCCGGCGCGACCTCATCGAATTCGCCACACGCCCTCCTCGCGGAGGACATCGTCACCACGCACCCCGATGTGACGGTGGCGAGAAAATCAGAAACGATCACGCGCTGTGTCCTTGCGGTTTCGCGCTGTTACAAGTAGTGTAAATGTTCTGGGAACGCTCCCATTTCGCCGCTGCCGCCAGTTCAACGGAGAATGGAGGCATCTTCATGCGCATGCGCAGCACCTTCGGGTCCCAGACCAGACGGCGGGGCGTGATCGCGGCGGTCATCACCGTGCTCGCCTGCACCTTCCTCTGGGTCCCGACGGCTTCGGCGCACGGCACCATCGTCGGACCGGCCACCCGCGCCTACCAGTGCTGGCAGACGTGGGGCAGCCAGCACACGAACCCGGCGATGCAGCAGCAGGACCCCATGTGCTACCAGGCTTTCCAGGCGAACTCCGACACCATGTGGAACTGGATGAGCGCGCTGCGGGACGGCCTCGGCAGCAACTGGCAGGGCGCCACCCCGGACGGGCAGCTGTGCAGCAACGCCCTGTCGCGCAACAACTCGCTGAACACGCCCGGCAAGTGGAAGACCACGAACCTGGGCGCGAACTTCTCGATGCACCTGTACGACCAGGCGAGCCACGGCGCGGACTACCTCCGGGTGTACGTCAGCAAGAACGGGTTCGACCCCACCACGCAGAGGCTGGGCTGGGGCAACCTCGACTTCATCACCCAGACCGGCAGGTACGCCCCGGCCAAGGACATCAACTTCAACGTCTCGACGAACGGGTCCTACCGGGGGCACCACATCGTGTTCACGATGTGGAAGGCCTCGCACGCCGACCAGATCTACATGTGGTGCAGTGACGTGAACTTCGGCTGATCTGCAGGCAGATGACGCGCGGGCGTTGCCGTGATGGCCACGCCCGCGCTTTGCCGTGACGGGCTGAGTTACAAGTCATAGGTGATTGCCTAGAGGGTGTAGGCTAGTCGTCATGCGTGCCACCCTCACCGCGGCCACCGTGGTCGCCGACGCCGCCGCCTTGGCGGACGAGGCAGGCTTCGACCTGGTCACCCTGTCCGCGGTCGCCCGCCGCCTCGGCGTGCAGGCGCCCAGCCTGTACTCGCACGTCCGCGACCTGGAGGCGCTGCGCGACGGCGTCACCGCGCTCGCGCTCGGCGAGCTGGCCGACCGGGTCGCCGTGGCCATCGCCGGGCGGGCCGGGCTCGAGGCGCTGCGGGCGTACGCCGCGGTCTACCGCGAGTACGCGCGGGAGGCGCCGGGCCGCTGGCAGTCCCTGCAACGCCGCGCGGGCGAGGCCGTCGTGCGGTCCGGGGCGGCCAGGAACATGTCCGCGCAGGCCGGTGCCGTGCTCCGGGGCTACCCGGTGCCGGAGGAGGAGCGCGTGCACGCCGTGCGGCTGCTCGGGAGCACCATCAACGGCTTCCTCGCCCTCGAACGCACCGGCAACTTCGACCACAGCGCCCCCGCGCCCGAGGTGTCCTGGGACAGGACCGTCGTGGCGCTCGACGCACTGCTGCGGGCCTGGCCCGCCCCGGCGGCGGGAGAACGATGATCACCACACCCCTGACCGGCGAGCTCGTGCGCGGCGCCGCAGAGCTGGAGACGACCGCGCGCGGCGTGCTGCCGCACCGCCTGCCGCGGTGGGTCCGCACCCGCTTCCCCGACCCGCAGCTGATGGGCGCGGAGAGCAGGCCTTCCGGCGTCCGGATCGTGCTGGACACGGAAGCGACCGCGGTCGAACTGGTCCTGCACCCCACGCACGTCTCCTACCGCGGCACCACCCGCCCGCGCGGCAGCGTCGACCTGCTCGTCGACGGCGCGGACCACGCGAGCGCGCAGCTGCACGGCGGCGACCACGTCGAGACCGACGTGCGCACCGGCACGGTCGAGGTCCACGAGGGCGGGCCGTGCACGCTGCGGTTCGACGGCCTGCCCGGCAGGGCCAAGGTCGTCGAACTGTGGTTGCCGCACAACGAGACCGTGCACCTCGTCGCGTTGCGCACGGACGCGCCCGTCCGGCCGGTCGAGTCCACGAAGCGGATCTGGCTGCACCACGGCAGCTCGATCAGCCACGGTTCCAACGCGGCCACGCCGACCGCGGTCTGGCCCGCCGTCGCGGCCCGGCAGGGCGGCGTGGAGCTGCACAACCTCGGGTTCGGCGGCAGCGCGATGGTCGACCCGTTCACCGCCCGCGTGCTGCGCGACCGCCCGGCCGGCCTGATCAGCGTGAAGCTCGGCATCAACGTCGTGAACTTCGACCTGATGCGGCTGCGGGCGTTCGTGCCGGCGGTGCACGGGTTCCTGGACACGATCCGCGACGGCCACCCGGACACGCCGCTGGTGCTGATGTCACCGATCTTCTGCGAGATCTACGAGGACACACCCGGTCCCGGCGGGATGGATATGGATGCACTGGCCGAGGGACGGGTCGTGTTCACCGCCACCGGGCCGCACGGGACGCTGCCCCAGCTGACGTTGCGGATCATCCGCGACGCGCTGAAGTCCATCGTGGACCAGCGCGACGACGACTCGCACCTGCACTACCTGGACGGCACGGAGCTCTACGGCGAGAAGGACGCGGTCGAGCACCCGTTGCCCGACGCGCTGCACCCGGACACGGTCACGCACGGGCTGATGGGCCGGCGTTTCGCCGAGTACGCGTTCGGGCCGGGCGGCCCGTTCAGCCTTCCCGCACCGCCTGCGTGAACGCCTCGGCGGCGGGGGAGCGGTCGTCCTCGGTGACGACGACGGTCCGCCGCCGCTCGACCAGGCCGGGATCGCGCACCGCGACCCACGTGACGCCGCGGGGGACGACGTCGGCCGCCAGTCCGGGCAGGACGGACACGCCGAGCCCGGCGGCGACCATGCCGAGCCGCGTCTGCCAGGTGCGGGCCTCGTGGCCGACCACCGGTTCCGCCAGCGTGGGCCACGCGCCGAACTGCGGGTCGCCCTCCCGGCCGGTGCCCACGACCCACACCTGACCGGCGAGGTCGCGCACGTCCACTTCGGACTGGCCGGCGAACGGGTGGTCGTTCGCGACGGCGATGCCGAACCCGCGCCCCGCGGGCACCGGCTCGGTGCGCAAGCCCGCGAGGTCGTAGTCGGGCAGGCCGTCGCCGACCGCGATCACCGCGACCTCGATCCGGCCAGCGCGCAGACGGCGCAGCAGCACCGGGCTGCCCGCCTCGCCCAGCCGCACGGCCAGCGCCGGGTGCGCGGCCCGGAGCCGGGCGATCGCCCTCGGCACGAAGCTCGCCGCCGCCGTGGGGTAGGCGCCCACCGCCAGCCGGCCCGCGATCTTGTCGCGCAACCCGGCGATCTCCAGCTCGGCGGCTTCGAGGTGCGCGACGACCTGGCGGGCGTGCCGGAGCAACGCCTCGCCGGCGGGCGTGGGGCGGACGCCGCGGGCCCACCGCTCGAACAGCGGGCTCCCGACGGCCGTCTCCACCGCGTTCACCTGCCGGGAGACGGCGGACTGCGTGTAGCCGAGCGCGTCGGCGGCCGCGGTGAACGACCCGCGCCGCGCGACCTCGACGACGACGCGCAGCCCGACCAAGGTCATCCCCGACATGCGGGGCAGTATCCCGGTCAGAACGCGTGCTCGGCGTCCGCGGCGCGCGCGGAGTCCTCCTGCGCCTCGAACGCGGCGAGCCGGTCGCGGACCGCGGTCGTCACCAGCTGGTAGGCGTCGGAGTTGAGCAGCAGCCGCAGCGGCGGCGCGTCCGACAGCGCCGCCTCGACGATCGCGTGCGCCACACCGGACTGGCTGCCCGGCATCTCCTCGACCGGCAGCGGCTCCGCGTCCGCGGGTCCGCCCCGGTACGGCGCGCTGACCGGCACGCGCTGGGCCGCGTCGTAGAAGCTGGTGCGCACCATGCCGGGCTCGACGAGCATCGTCCGGATCCCGAACGGCGCGATCTCGGCGGCCAGCGTCTCGAAGTAGCCCTCCACGCCCCACTTGGTGGCGTGGTAGATCGCGAAACCGGGGAACGTGACGTGCCCGCCCATGCTGGAGAGCTGCACGAGCACCCCGCCGCGCTGGGCGCGCAGCAAGGGCACGGCGCGGCGCGCCACCTGGATCGACGCGGTCAGGTTGGTGGCGATCGAGTCCTCGACCTGCTGGTCGGTGAGGTCCTCGGCCGCGCCGAACACGCCGCTGCCCGCGTTGGACACGACGACGTCGATCCGCTCGTGCGCGGCGAACGCCTCGCCCAGCACGTGCTCGACCTGTGCGGTGTCGGTCACGTCGAGGGCGCGGCGCCACAACCGGTCTCCGTACCGTTCGGCCAGGTCGTCGAGCTTGCGCGGGTCGCGCAGCGTCGCCGCCACCCGGTCCCCGCGCGCCAGCACCTGCTCGACGAGCTCGCGCCCGATTCCCCTCGATGCTCCTGTGATGAACCACGTTGACATGGAACCCACGCTAGGCAGGCCGTGGCATGAGCACCAGCGATGGTTTCGCACCTCAGCCATGCGAAAAGCGCATGGGAATACCGGAGGCCGCCGCGACGTATAGTTGAAATGTGAAGAAGATTGGCTTCCTGTCGTTCGGGCACTGGTCGGACAGCCCGCACTCGCAGACGCGGTCGGCGGCGGACACGTTGCTGCAGTCGATCGACCTGGCCGTGGCCGCCGAGGAGCTCGGGGCGGACGGCGCCTACTTCCGCGTGCACCACTTCGCCCGTCAGCTCGCCTCGCCGTTCCCGCTGCTCGCCGCGGTCGGCGCGAAGACCGAGCGCATCGAGATCGGCACCGGTGTCATCGACATGCGGTACGAGAACCCGATGTACATGGCAGAGGACGCCGGGTCGGCCGACCTGATCGCGGGCGGAAGGCTGCAGCTCGGCATCTCCCGGGGATCGCCCGAGCAGGTCGTCGACGGCTGGCGCCACTTCGGCTACCAGCCGGCGGAGGGCCAGACCGAGGCCGACATGGCGCGGATGCACACCGAGCTGTTCCTGAAGGTGCTGGAGGGCGGCGGCTTCGCCCAGCCGAACCCGCGCCCGATGTTCCCCAACCCGCCGGGCCTGCTGCGCCTCGAGCCGCACGCGCCCGGTCTGCGCGACCGCATCTGGTGGGGCGCCGCGTCCAACGGCACCGCCGTCTGGGCGGCGCAGCAGGGCATGAACCTGATGAGCTCCACCCTCAAGTACGACGAGGGCGGCGCGCCGTTCCACGTCCAGCAGGCCGACCAGATCCGCGAGTTCCGCAAGGCGTGGACCGAGGCCGGCTGGGAGCACGAGCCGCGGACGTCGGTGTCGCGCAGCATCTTCGCGATCACCAGCGACCTCGACGACATGTACTTCGGCGGTGACGGCGAGAGCCGCGACCACGTCGGGTTCATCGACGGCCCGAACCAGGCGATCTTCGGCCGCTCCTACGCCGCGGAGCCGGACGTGCTGATCAAGCAGCTGGCGGAGGACGAGGCGATCGCCGAGGCCGACACGCTGCTGCTGACCGTGCCGAACCAGCTCGGCGTCGAGTACAACGCGCACGTGCTGGAGAACATCCTCGTGCACGTCGCTCCCGCACTCGGCTGGCGCTGACCTGCGGTCCGGAGCCGGTCCAGCGCTGGACCGGCACCGTCAGCCCGTCAGCCTCGCCAGGCGCACGACCAGTTCCTCGATCGCCGTGTGCAGCGGCGGCAACGGGAACACGCCGTGCATCTCGCGCAATCCCGTGATCGCGGCCAGCGTCAGCGCCGTGTCCAGCCGGGTGTCGGTGCTGTGCGAGAGACCGGCGGCGACGCACCGGTCGAGCACCTCGACGAGCGTGTCGAGGGCGGCCGCCGCGTGCGGGTCCGCCGCGTTGGCGGGCGTGAGCACGAGCTTGCGCCGCGCGGGGTGGGCCTGTCCCAGGTCCACGTACACCCGGTACCGGGTGATGAGCTCGGTGCGCGGGTCGGTGATGTCCGCGACGGCCGCGTCCGACTGCTCGGCGATGTGCGCGAAGGCGATCTCGCGCAGCCGGGCGTGCAGGTCGGCCAGCCCCGGGAAGTGCGGGTAGATCGCCGGACCGGTGATGCCCGCCGCGCGTGCCACGCCGCGCAGCGTCAGCGCTTCGGGGGAGCCCACCTCGTCCAGCAGCTTCCACGCCGCCTGCTCGATCTCGCCGCGCAGCCGCCCGCCCTGGCCTTTGCGGTTCGGCTGGCGGCGAGCGGGTTCTCCGCGCGTCATGCCGATGATCGTACTCAGCTCCAAAGCCGCCGAATCACTGCGTGACCGGCATCACTATGCAAGTGTTTAGTGATTCGGGCATGCTGATCGCCATGACCACTGCTGACCGACCCGCCTACTTCGACGGCTTCATGGCGCCGGTGCCGGACGAGATCGACGCGGCCGAGCTCGAGGTGACCGGCACGCTGCCGCCCGAGCTGACCGGTCGGTACTTCCGCAACGGCGCCAACCCGCTGCCTGGCACCGACCCCGGCCACAACTTCGCCGGCGTGGGCATGCTGCACGGCATCCGGCTCGAGAACGGGCGCGCCGGCTGGTACCGCAACCGGTGGGTGCGCACGCCGATGCTGGACGGCGTGCCGCCGGACAGGGACAACCCCACCGCGCCGGACGGGGTGCTGCGCAACAACACGTCCAACACGAGCGTGCTGCACCACCACGGGCGCATCTTCTCGCTGGTGGAGAACGGGTTCCCGATCGAGATGACCGCCGAGCTCGACACCGTCGGGCCCTACGACTTCGGCGGCCGGCTCAAGACCGCGATGACCGCGCACCCCAAGGTCGACCCGAAGACCGGCGAGCTGCACTTCTTCGGCTACGGCCTGAGGCCGCCGTTCGTGACCTACTACGTGGCCACGGCGGACGGCGAGATCGTGCACAGCGCCGAGATCGAGGTGCCCGCGCCGACGATGATGCACGACTTCGCGATCACCGAGCACCACGTCGTGTGGCTGGACCTGCCCGTCGTGTTCGACCTGGCGCTCACCCGCGAGCCCGGCCTGCCGTACCGGTGGAGCGACCGGTACCGGCCGCGGATCGGCGTCATGCCGCGGCACGGGCGCAACGCCGACGTGCGGTGGTTCGACGTCGATCCCGGCTACGCCTTCCACGTCGGCAACGCCTTCGAGGACGAGCAGGGCCGCGTCGTGGTCGACGCGGTGACCTACGACGAGGAGGGCTTCGGCCTGGTCTGGTCCGGGCTCGGCGGGGACGCGGACCTGTCGAACGCGCTCGCGCACACGCCCACCCTCGGCGGCAGCCTCTACCGCTGGACCCTCGACCTGCGCGACGGGACCGTCCGCGAGGGTGCGCTCGACGACCTGCCCGTGGAGTTCCCGACCGTCAACGACGACCACGCGGGCCTCGGCCACCGGTACGTCTACGCGGTCAGCTCACCGTTGCTGTTCGACTCGGTCCGGCCCTCGATCATCAAGTACGACACCACGACCGGCGAGCGGCAGCAGCACGAGCTGGCCGGCCGCTGCAACCCCGGCGAGGCCGAGTTCGTGCCGGCCGCGGACGACGCCGGCGAGGACAGCGGCTGGCTGCTGTCGATCGTCAGCAGCGAGAACGCCGCCGAACTGCTCGTGCTCGACGCCTCGGACGTGGCGGCCGGCCCCGTGGCCTCCGTGCGGCTGCCGCGCCAGGTCCCGGCGGGCTTCCACGGCGCGTGGATCGCCGACTGATCAGAGGAGGGCGAGCAGCCCCGGACCGGCCTCCGGCGTGACGTCGTGGGCGGACAGCCGGGTGCCGCAGGCGTCGCACTCCAGCGCCGCGTGCGCCTCGCCGCCGCAGTCGGTGTGCCGGTAGCGCACGGGCGGGCCGTCCGGTGCCATGTGGGTGTCGCCCCACTCCCTGATCGCCATCAGGATCGGGTACACGTCGTGGCCCTTGCGGGTGAGGCGGTACTCCGGGTGCTCGCCGTCGGCGGCGGGCTGCCGCGCCAGCACGCCGTGCTCCACGAGGCGGGTGAGGCGGTCCTGCAGGCGGCTGCGCGGGATGCCGAGGTTCGCGCGGAACGCGTTGAACCGGCGCACGCCCGCGAAGGACTCCTTGAGGATCAGCAACGTCCAGCGGTCCCCGAGCAGCACCAGCGGACGCGTGATCGAGCACGGGAGATCGGCGAGTTCTTCGTACCGCATGGGACCACCTTAACCGGAGCGGTCTCTTTTCGAGACCGGACCTGCTAGCGTCCGGTCTTGAAAAGAGACCGGAGGTCCCGTGAGCACCCTCGCCGAAGGCACCCAGTACGAGGCGCTTCGCACGCTGCTGGCCGATCGCTGGACGTGCCGCCAGTTCCTGCCGGACCCGGTGCCCAGGCAGACGCTCGAGAAGCTGCTCGCGGTCGCCCAGCGCACGCCGTCGTGGTGCAACACCCAGCCGTGGCACGTGGAGCTGACCGAGGGGGCGGCCACGGAACGGCTGCGCTCACGGCTCCTGGCGCACGTCCGCGAGAACGGCGGCACGCCCGACTTCGCGTTCCCCGCGCAGTACACGGGCGTGTACCGGGACCGGCGGCGCGAGTGCGGCGTGCAGCTCTACCAGAGCGTCGGGATCGCGAAGGGCGACCACGAGGGCACGATGCGCCAGGCCGTGCGCAACTTCGAGCTGTTCGACGCCCCGCACGTCGCGATCATCACCACCGAGGCCGACCTGGGCGTCTACGGCGCGATCGACTGCGGCCTCTACCTGAACAGCTTCCTGCTCGCGGCGCAGAGCCTGGGGCC
>NZ_JBHXCW010000071.1:0-33222 GCF_042725365.1 Lentzea sp. NPDC060358
GACCCGCGGTCGTGCCGGCCGAGTCGTCAGGAGCAGCCGACCCGTGACGACGCCAGCACGATGTCGTCGAACCACAGCGTGTCGTCGCCGTTGCCGTAGCTCTCCCAGCCGATCCGGAAGTCGCTCAGCGCGGGCCGCCACCCGCTGCGGCGCAACCACTGCGAGTCCACGTCCTGCGTGGGGGTGCCGTCCACGCGCAGCCCCTGGACCTCGGTGCCGTCGACCCAGGTGCGCAGTTCCGAGCCGGTGATCCCGAACTCGACGCAGGTCCACCGGTCCACCGGCAGCGGGGTGCTCAGGGCGACCCCGTTGGGGCTCTGCTCCGGCAGCGTCGCGTCGTCGGACTCGCGGTTCCACTGCAGGGCGCGGTTCTGACCGCCCATCCGCAGGTCCTTGCCGCCGTCGGCGGTGTCCTTCATGGCCGCGAAGGTCACGTGCGCCTCGGGCAGCGCGGTGGTGTGCCGCACGTAGAACCGCGCGTGCAGGCCGGATCCGCCGGTGCCCCTGGACGTCGCGAGGAACACGTGGTTGCAGTAGCCCGCCCGGCCGTTGATCCGTATCGATCTGCTGCCGCTGTGCACCGTCGAGGTGTCGACGGTCGCGGTGCCGGCACCCTGGCAGTTCGGGAACACCGGCGACCAGTCCCCGGCCGGTGTCGTCCCGGTCTGGTTCTCGAAGCCGTCGCAGAACGCGCCGCTCGGACAACCCGGCGGCTGCTGCGGTGTCGTCGTGGTCGTCGTCGTGGTGGTGGTAGTCGTGGTCGTCGTCGGCGGGTTGGTGTCGTTGCAGCGCACGCCGTTGAGGGCGAAGTCCACCGGTGCGTCGTTGGTGCCCTGGAAGGTCCCCTGGAATCCGAACTGGACGGACGCACCGGTGCCGATGGCCCGGTTGAACGCCTGGTTCCGCGCGGTCACGACCTTCCCGGACTGCGTCACGTCGGCGCTCCACCCGGAGGTGACGCGCTGGTCGCCGGCGAAGGTCCACGTCAACGCCCAGCCGTCGACGGGCGCGCCGTTGTTGGTCACCTTGACCTGCGCGACGAACCCGCCGCTCCACTGGTCGACCGTGTACCCGACCACGCACGCGGGCGCGTCGAGGGCCTGCACGGGCCCGGGGTTGGCCACGATGGCGGCCGCCACCACGGCTGCCGCCGCGGTCATGATGAAGACACCGTTCGTTCTCCGGCGCATGTGCTCTCCTGTCGTGGTCGGCCGATGGCGGCGGAGAACGGCTGACGCGATCCACAGGGTTCGCCTGTCGGAAAAGCTAAAACAAGGGTCCATCCGGGTCTGTCCGAATTCACGCAACGTCAGGGGCGGGCCGGCGGTCGTCGTTCCGTCCCGCTCTAACGCTGTCCTCAGGTTGGTCGGGAACGATGTGCGGCAAAGTGCCGACTGGAGGGACGGTCCGGAGTGCGGATCATGATCGCGGACGACGAGGCGGCCATCCGCGAGTCGCTGGAGCGGGTGCTCCAGGTCGAGGGGTACGACACCAGCACCGTCGCCAACGGGCTCGCCGTGCTCGACGGGATCGGTGCCGCCGCGCCGGACCTGCTGATCCTCGACGTGATGATGCCCCGCCTGGGCGGGGTGGAGACGTGCCGGCGGTTGCGGGCGGCGGGACAGGACCTGCCGGTGCTCATGCTGACGGCCCGCGACCAGGTGTCCGACCGGGTCGCGGGGCTCGACGCGGGTGCCGACGACTACCTGCCCAAGCCGTTCGCCACCGAGGAGCTGCTCGCCAGGGTGCGGGCCCTGCTGCGGCGCCGGACACCGGACGACGACGGGTCGCAGGTCCTGGTGTTCGCGGACGTGCGGGTCGACCCCGACCGGTTCGAGGCGTGGCGGGGCGAGCGGCCGCTCGGCCTGACCCGGACCGAGTTCTTCCTGCTGGAGGTCCTGGTGCGCAACGCGACCAGGGTGCTGACCCGGGCCGAGCTGTTCGAGTCGATCTGGGGTTTCGACATGAGCGTCACCTCCAACAACCTCCAGGTGTACGTGAGCTACCTGCGCCGCAAGATGGAGGCCGGCGGTGAGCCGCGGTTGCTCTGCACGCGGCGCGGTCTGGGGTACACGCTGCGGGAGACGCCTCCGTGAGCGTGCGCGGGTGGTGGCGCGGGCGGTCGCTGCGGACCAGGCTGACGGTGATCGCGGCGACGGCCATCGCGGCCAGCGTGTTCCTGGCCTTCCAGGTGGCCAGCGAGCTGCTGGACCAGGAGCTGCGCGCCACCGCGGAGGAGCAGCTGCGCGCCGATTCCCGGTTCCTCGCGGCGGCCGCGGAGCACGCCGGTCTGGAGCAGGTCCCGCTGCCGCCGTACCCGGGATCGGGTCCGCTGGTGCGGGTGGTCCTGCCCGGCGGTGCGGTCCGGACGCCGGGCGGCCAGCCCGCGCTGCCCCCGGTCAGCGAGCAGGCCGGGGACGTGGCCCGGGGCGGGGCGGCCGACCTGCTGGAGTCGGCCGACAGCGACGAGGACGGCTACCTCGTCCACACGCGGCGGGCGGCCGGTGGCGCGGTCCAGGTGGCCCGTGCCACCGACGACAGCCCGGTCAACCGGTTCGGGTTCGGCATGCTCCTGATCGGGCTGCTCTGCGTGGCCTGCGGCGCCCTCGTCGGGCGGGCCGTGGCACGGACCGGGCTCGCGCCGATCGACCGGCTGACCGCCGCCGCGGTCCGGGTCGCGCGCACCCGGGACCTCGACGCCGGCATCCCCGACGAGGGCGGCGGGGAGATCCAGCAGCTGATCCGGTCGATCAACGACATGCTCGCCGCGCTCCGGGACTCCCGGCGGGCGCAGCGGCTGCTCGCCGAGGACGCCGCCCACGAGCTCAAGACCCCGCTCACCAGCCTGCGCCTCAACATCGAGCTGCTGATCCGGCTCGACCGGCGCGGCGCCCTGGACAGCGCGCTGCCCTCGCAGAGCCGGACCCGGCTGCTGCACGACCTCGGCGCCCAGGTGACCGAGCTGAGCACCCTCGCCGCCGAGCTGACCGACCTGGCGCGCGGTGACGTCACCGACGAGAACACCGAACTGGTCGACTTCGCCGACGTGGTGGTGGCCGCCGCGGCCCAGGCGGGTTCCCGCGCACCCGACGTCGAGGTGGTGCTCGACGTGACCTCCGTGCGGGTGAGCGGGCGTCCCGCCGCGCTCCGGCGGGCGGTGCTCAACCTCGTCGACAACGCCGGCAAGTGGTCCCCCGCGGGCCGGCCGGTCCACGTCCGGCTCCGGTGCGCGAACGGGTCGGCGGTGCTGGAGGTCGACGACGCGGGACCCGGCATCGACGCCGCCGACGTGCCGCGGGTGTTCGACCGGTTCTACCGCGCCGACAGCGCCAGGGCGTTGCCGGGATCCGGTCTGGGGCTGTCGATCGTGCAGCGGGTGGTCGACGCCCACGGCGGCCGGGTCGCCGTCGCCCGCTCCGCTCGCGGTGGTGCGTTGCTGCGGGTCGAGCTCCCGGCTGCGGTGCGCTGATCCACTGCCGACACGGAGGATCAGCGCACCGCCGCACTCACCGGTGCAGCACGGGCTCTTCGTCCTCGGCGTGCGGCCGTCGCCCGACCGGCACCTCCGCCGGCCGGGAAAGCCTGCTCGGCCACCACATCCGCCGGCCGATCAGCAGGGTGAGCGCCGGCACCAGGACCGACCGCACCAGCAGGGCGTCGAGCAGCACGCCGAAGGCGACCAGGAACCCGACCTCGATCAGCATCACCAGCGGGAGCGAGACGAGGACCGCGAACGTGGCCGCGAGGACCAGGCCCGCCGAGGTGATCACGCCACCGGTCGCGGAGAGGGCGGTGAGCATGCCCTCCCCGGTGCCCAGCCGCACCGTCTCCTCCCGCGCACGGCTGGCCAGGAAGATGTTGTAGTCGACGCCGAGCGCCACCAGGAACAGGAACGCGAGCAGCGGCACCGAGTAGTCGATGCCCTTGAACCCGAGAACGGTGTCGAAGACGAACACGCTGCCGCCGAAGGCCGCCGCGAACGAGACGACCACGGTGGCCATCAGGACCAGCGGGGCCACGACCGCGCGCAGCAGCAACGCGAGGACGATCAGGACGACGACGAGGACCAGCGGGATCACCAGCTTCTCGTCGCGCTCGGTGGTGACCTCGGTGTCGAGGTGCTCGGCACTCGGCCCGCCGACGATCGCCTCCGCGCCGCTCACCGCGTGCACGGCGGTGCGCACCCGCTTGATCGTGTCGTACTCCGCGACGGTGTCCGGGGCGTCCGTCGGGAACACCGAGATGTCGGTCCAGCCACCGCGGGTCTCACCGGGGACGGCCACCGCGACCCCGCGGGTGCCCTGGACGACCTGGAGCACGCGCTCCTGCTGCGCGGGCCGCGTGAAGACCGTCATCGGCTGGCCGCCGAGCTCCGGGAAGTGCTGGCGCAGCACGGTGAAACCGGTGACCGACTCCGGTGCGGACACGAACTGGTCCTGCTCCCGCAGGGCGCCGGTGTTGCCCGTCAGCCCGAGGGCGAGCACGCCCAGGACGCCGAGCGAGCCGAGCGCCGCCACCCAGCGGCGGCGGCCGAGGGCGGCACCGAGCCGCACCCACAGCCCCGGCTTGCCCTGCACGGCCGCGCCCGGCCGCGGGACGGCCGGCCAGAAGATCCGCCTGCCGAGCACCACCAGCAGCGCCGGGAACAACGTCAGCATGGCCACCAGCGCGCACAGGATGCCGGCCGCACCGATCGGGCCAAGGCCACTGGTGCTGTTCAGGTCCGCGACGAGCAGGCAGAGCAGGCCGGCGACCACGGTGGCCGCGGACGCGACGATGGCCGGCGCCGCGCCGCGCAGCGCGTGGACCATCGCGACGCGGACGTTCTCGTGCTGCTGCAACGCTTCCCGGTACCGGGCGATGAGCAGCAGGGCGTAGTCCGTGCCGACGCCGAACACCAGGATCGTGAGCAGCGCCGAGTTCTGGTCGTCGACGACGATGCCGAAACCCTTGACCAGCAGGTAGACGGTCGCCATCGAGGTCACCGCGGCCGCGCCCACCGCCACCAGCGGCACGAGCCACAGCACCGGGCTGCGGTAGGTGATGATGAGCAGGAGCGTGACCACGACGATGGTGGTGAGCAGGACCTGCAGGTCGATGCCGTCGAAGACGGCGTCCATGTCTGCCTCGACCGCGGCCGGGCCGGTCACCTCGAGCTCGAGGCCGGCGGGCCGGTCCTTCGCCGCGTCGCGCACCGGGCCGACGATCGTCTCCGGTGCGCCGTGGGTGGTGCTCACGTCGAGGGTGAACATCATCGCCTTGCCGTCCTTGGAGAGGTTCGTCCGCGGCCCGTCGTCCTCCTCTCCGGCCGGGGCCGCCACGGCGGGCGGGTACCGCTTGGCCAGCGCGTCGTGGTGGCGCTCGACCGCCGCGCGGTCGGCGTCGGTCAGGCCGCTGTCGCGGTGGTACACGAAGACGAACGTGTGGTCGTTCCCGCCGGGAAGGCTGTCCTCCAGCACGGCGACCCGGGTGGACTCGGCGTTCGCCGGCAGGGTGTCCGCGGCCTTGTCGGTGGTGACCGAGCTGAGCTTTCCGCTCAACGGCACCACGACCACCGTCAGCACCAGCCACAGCCCGATCACCAGCCACGGCACCCACCGGCCTCCCGGCACTCCCCCGGACGGCCCCTTCTTGGACCGCACCTTATTGGACGGCACTGCGTCGACTGCCATTTGTCCGCCTCCTGCACAAGTTCTGCTTCGCCCGTCTGGCGCCGACTTCCTATCGGGCGAATCTGAGACGACCGTTAAAGCGGTGCTCAGGCGAGGTGGGTAGTACCGTCGTACCGCGCGGCGCCCGGAGATGACGACCGCGGTACGACGAATCGCGCCGGCACCGGTCTTAGCGTTGGGGCCATGAAGAAATCCAGTGGTCCACTGTGGAGGTTCGGTGCGGCCTCCGTGGCGCTCGCGACGGCGTTCGCCGTCGTCGCCTGCGGATCGAGCACCGACACGGCGGCTCCTCCGACCGGCTCGCACCACGGGCACGCGGCCCAGCCGCCCGCCCCGACGCAGCCGCTGCGCGCCGGCGAGCGGTTCCTCGACCTGAAGATGGCCGAGGCCTACACGCCCGCACCGCCGGAGGGCGGCGGCACCGACGAGTACCGGTGCCAGGTGATCGATCCGGGCCTGACCAAGGCGACGTTCGTGACCGGGACCCAGGTCACGCCGGAGAACGTCGCCCTCGCGCACCACGCCATCGTGTACGCGGTGCCGCCGGGCGGTGCTGCCGCGGTGCGCGAGCAGGACGCGAAGACACCCGGCCTCGGCTGGCAGTGTTTCGGCGGGACCGGCGTGCCCGGCGCCGAGGTGGAAGAGGGTGAGGCCACGTGGGTGGACACCTGGGCACCCGGCGCCTCGGAGACGTTGTTCACCCAGGACGTCGGCTTCAAGCTGGAGCCGGGCAGCCTGATCGTCCTCCAGATGCACTACAACCTGCTCGCGAGCGACGGCAAGCCGGCCGGGTCGGACCGCTCGGCGGTGCGGCTGCGGCTGACGAACGGCACGCCGCAGACCCGGGAGCTCGACACGTTCCCACTCGACGCGCCCACCGACCTGCCCTGCGCCCCCGACGAGTCGGGTCCGCTCTGCGACCGGGCGGCCTCGATCGCGGACGTGACGAAGCGGTTCGGGCCGGAGGTCGGCGGCACCGCGGACGAGCAGCTGGAGGAGTGCGGCCAGAGCGCGCCGAAGCCCGGCAACACCCAGACGTGCGACCAGGAAGTGCCTGCACCGATGACGCTGTTCGCCGGTTTCGGCCACATGCACCTGCTCGGGCGGTCCATCAAGGTCGAGCTCAACCCCGGCAAGCCGAACGCCGAGGTCGTGCTGGACGTGCCGCAGTTCGACTTCGACAACCAGCGGCTGATGAAGCTGCCAGAGCCGGTGGAGATCGGTCCGGGCGACACGTTGCGGGTGACGTGCACGCACGACGCGGCGTTGCGCAAACAGCTGCCACAGCTGAAGAACCTGCCGCCGCGCTACGTGGTGTGGGGCGACGGCACCAGCGACGAGATGTGCACGGGCATCATGACGGTCTCGCCCCGCACTTCCTGACGTGATGGGCGAACACGCACTGCTGCCGCTGCGCGCTTTCCTCGGCGGCACCTTCGTCTACGCCGGTGTCTCCAAGCTCCTCGACACGCAGTACCTGGACGGCACCTCCGCACTCGGTGTCCACGCGCAGATGGTGAACGCCGCCGCGACCTCCCCGATCGGCCCGCTGGTCTCGCTGGCCGCGGACCACGCGACCGCCGCCGGGCTGGCGATCGCCCTCGGGGAGGTCGCGGTCGGGCTCGCCACCCTGCTCGGGCTGGTCACCCGGCTCGCCGCGCTCGGCGGTGCCCTGCTCTCGCTCGGTTTCTTCCTGGCGGTGAGCTGGACGACCCGGCCCTACTACCTCGGGGCCGACATCGTGTTCGTCTTCGCCTGGACCCCGCTGCTGATCGCGGGCGACGGCGGCGTGCTGTCGCTGAGCGCGCGGCTGCGGGCCGGGGTGCGGCGCGGGCTCGGCCTGCCGGAGCACCCCGCGCCGGACGAGGACCCGGCGGTGCGGGACGACGTCGAGCGGCGCACCGTGCTGCGCAGCGGCCTGCTCGCGGGCGCGGCGACTGCCGTCGGTGGCACCGCGGGCAGCGTGCTGGCACTCGCCCGGCGGCCGGCCGTCCCGCCCGCGGAACCGGTGGCCCGCGGGCCGGTGATCGCCACCGTCGACGAGGTCGCCGTCGGCTCGTCGAAGAGCTTCACGTTGCCGGACGGGAGACCCGCCCACCTCCTGCGCCCGGCGCCGGGCACCTTCCTGGCGTTCAACGCCGCCTGCACCCACCAGGGGTGCCCGGTCTCCTTCGTGGGCCCCGGATTCCGGTGCCCCTGCCACGGCGCCACCTACGACGGGGAGGGGGAGGTGACCGGAGGGCCGGCACCCGCACCACTGGCCCGGATCCCGGTCGAGGTGGTCGAGGGCCGGGTCGTGCTCGCCTGACGAACCGGTCACACCCGTGCGGTGTCGTGGCGGCCGCACGGGTGGGCGAGGCCCAGGTCGTAGGCGAGGATGACGGCCTGGACCCGGTCCCGTGCGCCGATCTTGGCGAGGACCCGCCCGACGTGGGTCTTCACCGTCGACTCCGACAGCGTGAAGCGCCGTGCGATCTCGCCGTTGGTGAGGCCGTGGCCGATGGCGACGAGGATCTCGTGCTCGCGGCCGGTCAGGCAGGCCAGCCGGGGATCGGTCGGCGCGGGCTCGCAGAGCTCGTCGCCGAGCCGGCCCGCGACCGTGTCGAGCAGCCGGCGGGTCAGCGCGGGCGCGATCACCGCGCCTCCGGCGGCGACGGCCCGGATGCCGGCGAGCAGCTCCTCCGGGCGGGTGTCCTCGAGCAGGAACCCGCTGGCGCCGGCCCGCAGCACGGCGAACGCGTGCCGGTCCACCTCGGACCTCGTCAGCACGAGGACCCGCGACCGCCCGCCGGCGGCGACGATGCGCCGGGTGGTCTCGACCCCGTCGAGGCCCGGCAGGCGGGTGTCCATCAGCACGACGTCGGGACGCAGGTCGCAGGCCCGCCGCACGGCCTCGGCGCCGTTCGCGGCCTCGCCGACGACCTCCGTGTCGGGTGTGCGGTCCAGCAGCAGGCGGAACCCGAGGCGGTGCAACGGCTGGGCGTCCACCACGAGCACGGAGATCATGAACGGCTGCCTCCCGGAGTCGCGCGGGCCGCCCGGCGCGGGGCCGGGCGGCGTTCGCCCACTTCCTACCGAGCGGACCTGAGACGACCGTTAAAGCGGTGCTCAGAACCGGCGCGCCCACGCGCCTTCCGCCACCGGCGACCGGTCGCGCAGCGGCTCCCACCAGTCGCGGCGGGCGGCGTACCAGCGGACGGTCTCGCGCACGCCGGCCTCGAACTCCACCACCGGCTCCCAGCCGAGCTCGCGGCGGATCTTCGCGGAGTCCAGCAGGTAGCGGCGGTCGTGGCCGGGACGGTCGGGCACCTCCCGCTTGAGCGACGCGGGCAGGCCCAGCTCGTCGAGCACCAGGTCCGCGATCTGCTCGACGCTCGCCTCGACACCGGTGCCCACGTGGTAGGTCTCGCCGATCCGGCCCCGGCCGAGCACGGCGTCGATCGCGCGGACGTGGTCCAGGACGTGGATCCACTCGCGACGGTTGTCCTTGGACGCGTAGACCGGCAGCGGCCGGCCGTCCAGCGCGTGGGTGGTGAACAGCGGCAGCACCTTCTCCGGGAACTGGTGGGTGCCGTAGTTGTTGGCGCAGTTGGTGATCGTGACCGGCAGGCCGAACGTCTCGTGGTAGGCGCGCACCGCGTGGTCGCTGCCCGCCTTGCTCGCGTTGTACGGGGTGCGCGGCCGGTACGGCGACTCCTCGGTGAACGCCTGCCCGGCGTCGAGGGCGAGGTCGCCGTAGACCTCGCAGGTGGAGATGTGGTGGAAGCGCGCGACCCCGGCCTGCCGGGCGGCCTCCAGCAGGGCCTGGGTGTCGAGCACGTTGGTGCGGAAGAACCTGCCGGGGTCGAGGACCGCGAGGCTGTTGTGCGACTCGGCGGCGAAGTTGACGACCACGTCGACGTCGTGGTCGCGCAGCACCCGTTCGGCGTCGGCGATTCCGGCGTGCACGAAGGTGATCCGCTCGCGCACGTCGGACAGGTTCGTCTCGGTGCCGGCGTAGGTGAGGGCGTCGAGGGCGACGACGTGGTCGTCCGGGTGCTCGTGGAGCCGGTGGCGGACGAAGTGCGAGCCGATGAACCCCGCTGCTCCGGTGACGAGGAGACGCATGTCAGCCTTCCTGTTCGGTGGTCGTGATCGGGGCGACGCCGGGCGGGTCGGCGCCGGGCCAGCCGTGGAACTCCACCTCCAGCCGGAACCGGTGCCCGAGGTAGCGGTGCTCGGACAGGGCGACCGGCGTGCCGTCCTCCCCCACCGCGAGCCGGCGGACCAGCAGCACGGGCGTGGCGGCGGGCACGTCGAGCAGGTCCGCGACGCGCTGTGAAGCGGCCGTGGCGGCGATGCTCTGCCGGACCACGGCGATCCGATGTCCTTGCCGGCGAAGGGTTTCCCACGTTCCCGGGTCCTCGGCGTCCGCGCGGCTGACCGGTGCCGCCAGTGCCAGCGGGACCCACTCGGTGACCACGTCCAGCGGTGCCGCACCGGCCCGGCGCACCGACTGCACGCGCAGCGTCTCCGCGCCGTCGGGCAGTGCCAGCAGCCGGGCCACGCTCGCGGGCGTGGTGCCGTACCCGTACTCGACGACGGTGCGGGCGAGCGGGACACCGGCCTCGGCGACGGCCGACCCGGCGTGCTGGAAGCTGCCGAGCGCCAGGGACTGGCCGAACGAGGCACCGGAGACGACGTACCAGCCGGCGCCCTTGCGCGAGGCCAGCAGGCCCTCCGCGCGGAGCTGCTCCAGGGCCCGGCGCACCGTCACCCGGCTGACCTCGTACCGGCGGCCCAGCGCGGCCTCGCTGTCGAGCGCGCCGGACGGCCCGTGGTCGCCGAGCGCGATCCGTTCCCGCAGTTCGCCGGCGAGCCACTGCGACCGAGAACCTGTCATAACCTGTATCATACAGCTGCGACACCTGGTCGTCGACCACCGCGACTACGATGGGTCCGACCACCGGGCGGGAGGAGGCGGCGTGGACCACGGCGAGAAGCTGTTCTGGCTCTCGGTCCTGATCCAGCGCAGGTACGCGCAGATCTGCGCCGAGTTCGACCTGACCCCGTCGCAGGCCACGCTGCTGTGCGCGATCAGGAACGAGCCGCGGCAGATGGCCTACCTCGCCGCGTCGCTCGGCATGACCAAGAACGCGCTGAGCCAGCTGGTCGACCGCACCGAACGGCGCGACCTCGTCAGCCGGGTGGGGTCGGAGCACGACCGGCGGGTCGTCCTGCTCGACGTGACGCCCGCGGGCAAGGCCCTCGCCGAAGCCGTGTTCGCCGAGACCTCCCGGCGGCTGCCCGACGTCGCGAGCGGCCTCGACGCGGCCGACCAGCGCGACCTGGAGCGCATCGCCGGCGCCATCGTGGACGCGCCGGGCGCGCGGACGCCCCTGTCCTGATCGACCAGTTCCGCCTCCGGCGACACCGGCAGGCCTTGCGTTGGTTCATGGCGTGAACTAGTTTAGTTCATGCCATGAACTACTGAAGGGCGGGCGACATGACCACGCAGGGAACCGGGCCGATCGCGGTCTTCGGCGCGACGGGACAGCAGGGCGGAGCGGTCGTCGACGCGCTCCTCGGCCGGGGAGCGCGGGTGCGTGCCCTGGTCCGCAGCCCGGAGTCCGACCGGGCGCGGGCACTGGCCGACCGGGGCGTCGAGCTGGCGGCCTTCCGGATCGGCGACCCGGCGCCGCTGGAGGCGGCCGGCGCGTTCTACTTCATGACCCCGGAGGCGAACACCCCCGAGGAGACCGAGCAGGAGGCCGGGCTGGGCACCGCCCTCGTCGACGCGGCGGTCGCGGCGCGCGTGCCGCACGTCGTGTTCAACTCGGTCAGCGGAGCCGAGCACGACTCGGGCGTCGCGCACTTCGCGTCGAAGGGCCGGGTCGAGGCCTACCTGCGGCAGTCCGGCCTGCGGGCCACGATGATCCGCCCCACGGCCTTCATGGAGAGCTTCGCGCACGTGCCGATGACCGTGCAGGACGGCGTGCTCGTGCTGAAGATGCCGCTGCCGGACGGCGTCGGCCTGAAGATGGTGGCGCTCAGGGACATCGGCACCGTCGCCGCCGCGCTCCTGCTCGGTGCCGCGGACGTGCCCGGCGGAGCGGTCGAGGTCGTGACCGACCAGCTGACGGGCTCCCAGATCGCCGCCGCGTTCGGTGCGCACGCCGGCCTGCCCGCGCGCTACGAGGCCCTGCCGCTGAGCGCCGTCACCGACGCCGAGGACCGGGCGATGTTCCGCTGGTTCGCACTGGCGGCCACGCACCCGTCGGACCTCGCGGCGGTGCGGGCGATCGAGCCGGGCGCCTGGACGCTGGCGGACTGGCTCCGCTCCACCGGCTGGACCGCGCCCGCGGACCCGGCGCGGTCCTGACGGGCGGCGCGTCAGCCGCCAAGGAGCGCTTCCGGGATCGTGCCGCCCACGTCCAGGGGCGGACCGAGAACCGTCTGACCGGTCGCGTCCGCGGCCTGCGCCAGCAGCTCCGGGGAGACCGTCCACTCCGGCGGCCGGGGCCCGCGCACGTCGCGTCCCGCGATGCGGAAGAACGACTCCAGTCCCGCGGGCGTGGACACCGCGAGCAGATCGGTGTCGGCGGTGGTCCGGTAGGCCATCGGCACACCGCGGGGCACGACGACGACGCCCCCGTCCGACACCTCGTGGCGTCGTTCGCCTGCCCAGCACAGACCGCCGCCCCGCAGGACGACGAGGATCTCGTCGCTGCGCCGGTTCAGGTAGACCGGCGACGCCGACCCGCGCGGGGAGCTCGACCGGAACAGCGAGAACCGGCCACCGGTGTGCTCCTGCGCGAGCAGGACCCGCATCAGGCCGCCACCGAGCCACTCGAACGTCTCGTGCTCGCCTGCCCGGGCCACGTGCGGCACGCCACCGGGTTCCAGGCCCCCGTGCGCGGGCAGGACGTCGTCCGGGCCCAGCGGCGGTCCGAGGACGACCTGCCCGTTGCCCGCGGCGGCCTCGGCCATGGTCTGCGGCGTGATCCGCCAGCCGGCGGGCTTGGGCGTCCGCAGGTCGTGCCCGGCGCCGCGGAAGAAGTCCTCCAGGCCGGAGGGGGTGCTCAACGCCAGCAGGTCCGCGTCGGCCGTGATGCGGTACGCGTGCGGGATGCCGCGCGGGAGGAACGCCACACCGCCTTCGTCCACCTCGAACCGCTGGTCGCCCACCCAGATGATCGCGCTCCCCCGCAGGAACACGAACACCTCGTCCTCCCGCGAGTGGACGTGCGCCGGCGACGCCGCGCCGGCGGGAGCGGAGGACCGGAACAGGGAGAGCTGCCCGCCGGTCCGGTCACCGTCGAGCAGGACCTGCATCACACCGCCACCCAGCCACTCCAGCCGCTGGTGGTCGTCCTCGGTGGCCATGTAGGAGATCGTCATTCACGCGCCCATCGGATTCACGTGCCGAAGCACTGCCTGCGCGCAAGGTAGGTTCCCGGCTGTTTTCCCGGCATCACCGGTTTCCGGGATGTCACCGGAGCGGGACCAGACCTAGGGTGGGGCACTTCATGGTTCGTCTGTCCGCGTGGGAACGCGATGCAGTGCAGAGTGTGGAGCGCGTCTGCGCTCAGGACCGGGACTCGGTCGCGGTGCGGGTGGAGGTGGCCGCCCGGCTGGCGCGCGTGATCCCGCACGACGCCTACTGCTTCGCCACCGTCGATCCGCGGACCCTGCTGCTCACCGGCGAGGTGTCGCAGGGCATCCCGCACGGCAGCGCCTCCGTCGCGGTCCACAACGAGTACCTGGTCGAGGACGTGGACAAGTTCGCCGATCTGGCGCGATCGCGGCACCCCGTGGGCATCCTCGGGCTCAGCACCGGCGGGGAACCCGGCCGCAGCCACCGGTTCCGGACGGTGCTCCCGCTGATCGAGGCGGGCGACGAGATGCGCGTCGTGTTCCTCGCCGACGGGCGGTGCTGGGGCGCCCTGTCACTGTTCCGCGGTCGCGCGCGGCCCGGCTTCACGCCCCGGGACGGGGAAATCGCCCGGTCGGTCACCCGGACGGTGGCGAAAGCGCTGCGGCGCGCGGCCGTGCGGCGCGACCTCTCCGCGGTCACGGGTTCGGCGGGGCCGGGTGTGCTGGTGCTGGACGCCCGGGACGAGGTGGTGGTCGCGAACGACGCGGCCGAGCGGTGGGCCGGGGAGCTGTCGGCCCAGCGGCTGGCGCTGCACGAGGTCGCGGGGGCCGCCCGCGCCGGGCGCGGGGCGGACGCGTGCATCCGGGTGCGTTCCCGCGATGGACAGTGGTTGTCCGTGCGGGGATCGACCGTCGACGGCGCCGGGCCGGGCGGTGTCTCGGTCGTGATCCAGCCCGCGACGAGCTCGGACGTCACGAGCATGCTGGTGCTCGGCCACGCCCTGACCGCACGGGAGCGGGAGGTCCTCCAGCACGTGATCGCCGGCACCCCGGCGCCTGCCATCGCCACCGAACTGCGGGTGTCGGTGCACACGGTGGAGAGCCATCTCAAATCTCTCTGCGCGAAGGCAGGGGTGTCGGGCCGCAAGCGACTGGTCTCGCAGTTCATCGGTCAGCTGCACGGTCTGTGACGGCACCGGGCGCGTGTGGTGCCGCCAGTTCGTTCTGCATGACGTGGCGGCGCGCGAGCCACTCCGTGACGCCGATGAGTCCGAGCAGGGTCGCCGGGGCCAGGACCGAGGTGGCGACGACCGCTGCGGTGAGCGGAAGCGCGTAGATCAACACGACCGCGACGACTCCCTCGCACAGCAGTCCGGCGCTCCAGCCGACGGTGAGACGCCGGTGCAGCACCCGGAAACCGCGGTCGTGGTCCCACCGGTGGTCGAACAGGCCGGGCTCGCCGGACAGGTCGCGCCTGATGCGGGCGATGAGGGGCCGGCGGAACGCCAGGCTGACCACGGCGAAGACGCCGACGGCCGAGGTGATGGCGAAGTCCTTCGCCAGCTCCAGGCGCGCGTCGCCGGTGACCGCGGCGACCGCCACGCCGAGGGCGAAGCGGACCAGCACCAGGACGCCGAGGGTGGTCAGCTCGCGGGTGCGCACGTACTGCACGCCGAGGACCACGACCGACACGCCGGCCGCCCCCACCAGTGCCCACACCGGCTGCCAGCCCAGCCAGGTCAGCAGCAGGTAGCTCCCCACCGGGATGCCGATGTTCTCCGCGACACCGGCGAGCACCCGCCACCACGAGCCGGTCACGGGCTGTCGCCGGCCCGGCGTCGTGCCGCGCCTCCGGCATCGCGTGCCGCGGTCATCTTGTGCAGCAGCGCGGTCAGCATCCCGGCCTCGTAGTCGGCCAGTCCCAGGTTGGCGGGCCGGTTGAACTCGCGCATGGCGGTGGCGGCCGCGGCGAACACCCTCCGGCCTTCGCCGGTGATCCGCACCGGCACCGGCTTTCCCCGCCCGCCGGGCCCCTCCCGGCGCAACAGGCCCCGCCCCACCAGGTCGTTGATCACCGCGGTCATGCTCTGCGGTCGCACGAGCACCCTCCTCGCCAGCTCGGCCTGCAGCAGGCCCGGTGACCCGCTCAGCTGCGCCAGCACACCGAACTGCACGGGGGTGAGCTCGTGCACGGCGAACAGGTCGTAGATCTCGCGCACGACCGCGTGATAGGCCCGCACCACCGCCCACGCCGGCAGGTCGTCCAGCGCCGCCACGTCCTGGTCGTTCTCGTCCACGACCCGAAGGTATCAGCCTTCTGATAGTTTGACTCGCGGATAGCTTCTACAGCGCCATCTTCTGTCACGAAGTATCAACAGGCTGATCCGGAGGATGCCATGCGGGTCATCGTCGTCGGTGCCGGCATCGGCGGACTCGTGCTGGCGCGAGGACTGCGGGCCGCCGGGGCCGAGGTGGTCGTGCACGAGCGGGACTCCTCGCTCGCCGACACCGGCGGCTACCGGCTGCACCTCACGCCGGAGGCCGCCGGGGTGTTGCGCCGCCGCCTGCCCCCGCCGGTGTTCCAGGCACTGCTGGCCGGCACCGCGGGAGCGCGCTCGTTCCGCGAGTTCGGCGTCCTGGACCACCGGCTGCGGCCGGTGGCGCGCCTGCCGCTGGACGACGCCGGCGAGCACCTGATGATCGGGCGCATCCCGCTGCGGCGGCTGCTCGGCCACGGCCTGGGCGCCGCGATCCGGTTCGGCTCCGAGTTCACCGGGCTGGTGCACGACTCCGGCGGCACGGTGACCGCCGAGTTCGCCGACGGGACCCGGGAGACCGCCGACCTGCTCGTCGGCGCGGACGGTGCCCGGTCCCGCGTGGTGACCGCGCTGACCGGCAGGCCCGCCGCGCGCAGGCTCGCGGCGCACGGCCTGGCCGGACGGGCGCCCCTCGACGACGCGGTCCGCTCGGGCCTTCCGGACGCCCTGCTGCGCGGGCCCGCGTTCGCCATCGCGCCGAGCGGCGTCGTCGTGTTCCTGACGCTGCACGACCCCTCCACGGCACCGGTCGCGCCGGAGGCCTGCCGCGAGGTGCCGCCGATCGTCGAGCCCGGCTACGTGCTGTGGGGCGTGGTCGTGCCCGCCGGCACTCCGGCGAGCAACTCCTCGGCGCTGGCGTCGGCGCGGCACCTGCTCGACGGTTTCGCGCCGTGGGTCCACACGCTGCTCGACCTGTCCGATCCCGCCCAGACGACCCGGTTTCCCTACTACGCGGCGGATCCCGACGCCGATCTCACGCCGTGGCAGGCCGGTGCGGTCACGGCTCTCGGCGACGCCGTGCACGCGATGCCGCCCACGGGCGGGCGGGGAGCGTCCACCGCGATCCTCGACGCCGACGTGCTGACGGACCACCTGAGCCGGCCGGGAACGCCGATCCCGTTGGCGTTGCACGACTTCCACCGGGCGATGGCGCTCCACGCGCCACCCGCCGTGCGCGAGTCGCTCCAGCCCCTGCTGTGGCAGCAACGGGTGTCGGGCCGGGTCGGGCGCGTGGTGCTGCGTTCCGCACTCGCGCTCGCCGGGACCGCGTACCCGTTGCTCGCACCACCGAAGACCTAGCGGGACTGCAGCGCGTCGAGGGCCACGGCCTGCGCGATGACGAGCCGGCGGTCCACACCGGGGTCCTGCACGAGGACCAGGTAGTGGTCGCGCAGCCAGGTCTTCTTGTCCACGCTGAACACGGGAGCGCCGTTCTCCGCCACGAAGTCGAAGTGGTAGCGCATCGGGAACGGCGCGTCCCCGATGACCGGGATCCACTGCCAGAGCCGCCGGAAGCCCGCGAGGAACCTGTTGCGCTCGGCGCCCGTCGACGTGCCCCAGCCCGGCTGCTCGAGGTGCCAGGTCGAGCGCAGCAGCGACTTCGCGAAGTCCTTGCGGAACAACCCGATCTGCCGGCCGTTCGCGTCCGTCACGTCGTAGCCGCTGCCCAGATCGAGCACCTTGCGGGCGTTGAACTCGAACAGCACCGCGTCCTTCGACGAGTCGGTGTAGATCGTGATCTTCTCCTTGATCTTCAGCCGCTTCTGCTCGGCGAAGCCGACCAGCCGGCCCGGCTTGCCGTTGTCGTCGGCGAAGACCTCGTAGCGGTTGACCATGAACGTGACCTTCTGGTGCACGTGCAGGGCTTGCGTGTTCTGCAGGCTCACGACTCACCTTTCCCGACGACCGGACCCGATGTCCCAGCCTCGCACGGCCGCGGACCGCCGCCGCGGCGGGGCCGCGCGGCTCAGGCGGCCGCCCGGACCTCCGCGCGGGTCTCGCCGGTGTACCCGAGCCGTCCCCTGGTGACGACGACCACGACGAGGGCCAGCAGCCCGAGGCCGAGCACGGGACCCCAGAGCAGGTCGTCGCCCGCGTCGGGGAAGAACTCGGAGAAGGCGACGGACTGGAAGTTGTTGATCGAGCAGTGCAGCAGCATGACCAGGGGCAGGCTCTGGCGTCCCTTGTTGTAGACGAGGGTGATCAGGAAGCTCATCTCCATGGCCAGGGCGGCGAAGCGGACGATGGTCTCGGCGCCGACGTCCGGGCCGCCCCACGGGGTGAGGAACAGCGGCAGGTGCCAGATGATCCACAGGACGCCGAGCACGAACGTCGCGACCATCGGCTGGTGGCGCTGCTGCAGGCGGCTGAGGGCGAAGTCGCGCCAGCCCGGTTCCTCGGCGAGACCGGTGGTGAAGAACTGGAGCACCAGCATCGGCACGTAGAGGGCCAGCACCGTCAGCGACGGCACCCGGAAGCCCTCGCCGTCGGAGGCCGCCAGCGTGCCGAGCAGCACCGCCACCGGCACGGCGAACAGCGCGAACGCGTACCACACCACCCCGGCGCGGAACTGGAAGAGCCGCCTGCGCCAGCGCCGCAGCCCCTCCCTGCCCTCGGTGATGGCGGTGACGGTGAACGCAGCCGTCAGCGGGCCGAGGTAGGCGCCGGGCAGGATCGCGGTGAGCTGGTTGCCCATCAGCAGGTCCGGGTAGCGGAAGTGCAGCACGCCGAACCCGTCCAGCGACAAGATGTACGGCGTCCAGGCCAGCCAGCTGATGGCGTTGGCCAGGGTGAAAAAGGTGATCAGCGGGTAGCGCCGGACCAGTGCCTGCGCGCGGTTGCGCGGCTCGGAGGCGGTGCCCTCGGCGGGGGTCGAAGTCATGGGAGGAACACTAGAAATGGATCTTGCGCGCGTCAGTGGAGCGCGGTGGCGTTCTCGTGGTGCAGCCTGCTGTACCACCACCGGCTTCACGAAGCCGGGCGCCGCTGCTCATGCGCGATCCGCCTCCGGTGGGCGGCTTGTCCCGATCACGTCGTCGACCAGCACGAACAACTCGTCGGCACGGACGGACATCTCCACTTCGGGCCCGCAGGCCACGACCGCGAGAGCGCCGGCGCGGCTGCAGGCGTCCACCACGAGGTGCAGCCGGACTTCGCGCGAGTAGTCGACGAGGAGGACGGCCTGCCGGTTCGACGTGACGCACTGGAACAACGCCCGCAACGCGACGTGCAGCAACGCCGTGATCTCGGTGTCCTGGTGCAACTCGCGAAGACGCGTGACCGTCCCGATCGCGTCGATCACGCCGGGTATCCCGAAGTGCTCGAGCCTGGTGCGCAGGACGCGCAACAACGGGTCGATCCCGAAGGGGCCGCGGTCGCCGGGCAGGGAGGTGACGTCGAGATCGATCAGCCGCACACCCGACCGCCTCCACTCCTCCCGCGCGGCACTCAGAAGCGCTGTTCTCCCGGCGAACGGTCCACTCAGAGCCAAGACCCGCCCGGGCGCCCCCACGGCGGGGACCGCCGATGTCAGCGGGTCACCGGCACTCATCTCCCCGGCCGGCCGATCACTTTCGCGGCCTGCTCGACGACGCGCTGGACTGCCCCGACCACGACAGCCTGCTCGTCGACGTGGACGTGGTGGGCGCTTCGGGTGGCCGTGGTGAGCCCGCTCCGGGTGGAGACGCCCAGCCACGCCCGCTGCCCCTGCGCCCAGGCACGCTCCAGTCCCGGGCCGTACTCGGGAACGGCTTGCAGGTAGGGGGTCCCGTGCTGGACCACTTCCACCGGGATGTCACCGACGGAGCGCACCTCGTCGTCGGCGATGACGAGCTCTTCCGGGTTCGCCCCGCCGCAGACCGCGAGCACCTGCGCACGCAGTTCCGCGCCGGGACCGGCAGCAGATTCCGGGATGAGGCCGGTCGTGTCGGCGAGGGTGGTCGGCGAGGTGGCGTCCACGAGCACCAGCCCGGCCACGCGGTCGCGGTGGCCGGGTGCGTACCGCGCCGCGATCAAGCCTCCGAGAGAGTGCCCGGCGAGGACGACGGGCCGGTCGCTCGCACCCTCACCGAGCCGGTCGTAGGAGCAGACCCTGTTCCGTTCGGCCAGGGTCTTCTGCAGGTCTGCCATCTCGTCCAGGCCGTCACCCAGCCCCGCCGTCAGGACGACCACCGGCTCGTCCGACGAGACCGCTGCGGCCTGGTCGAGCGCTTCCGGCTCTTCGTCCTCGCAGCCGGCGAGTGCTCCCACCGCCGGGGAACAGCAGAGTGCGAGAGCGACCGAGGCCTTGGTACTGCTGCACATCATGTCTCCCCGGGGTTCCCCGATGTCGGATGGCTGGAAAAGTAGGTCTTCTCACGGCCACCCTTCATCACCGCACAGTGGACAGTTGGCTGTAGCTCGCGCGGGGGACACGCCCACCGAACCGCCGCGGAGATGTCGACCTGATGCACAGTTCTCGAATACAGCGCCGAACAAGATCCCACTGGTGAGCACGTGGAAAACTGCCCTTTTGGGCATCGATTCCTGTCGCCGGAGGCAGTTCAGGGCTCAGCCGTGAACACGGGAGGCACCGAAGAGGCCTCGCTGCCGTCGCCGGCCGCGTGGTGGCCGGGCCGCGGCGCCCCTTTGCGGAGGTTCAGCAGGTCGCAGCAGGCCCGCCTGATCCCGCCGGCACTTTCGTGACCAGTGCGATCCGACCGGTCGGACTGCGCGCATCGCTCATCGGCCGCCCCCGGCCTCTCCCGCGTCCGGGGAAACCTTGTCCCGCGTCATGCGGCGAACAGCAGCAAGAGTGCCGCGGGCCGCGGCGAAGTAGACCTCCACGGTGTTGTCGGCGTAGACCCGTTCCTCCTCGGAACCGCTCTGCACGCCCTCCACGACGAGCGCGAAGGAGAACCGCAGCCGAAGCCCCTCGGGTGTGTCCTCGATGTCGTTGACGATCGTGCCCAGCACGGACCCGGCCACCCTGGTGAACACCACCCGGGACTCCGGGTACAGGCTGACGCGCTCTACCTGGCGCTCGCCGAAGAGCTCGATCTCCCGGTCGAAGGTGTGCTCGTCGAGGCGTTCGACGATCTCGCAGTGCGACATGGCCGGGACGAACGGCAGGGCGTTGTTCGCCTTGAGGACGAGGCTTTTCCAGAGGTCATCGCGCGTGACGACCGGCTGCCCCTCCTCGTTGACGGGAACGCTGCAGGTCACGTGGATCATCGGCGCTGCTCCCCTGCCGCGGCGGTGGAGGCAGCGGGTACCGGCATCCGGTCCATGAGCTGCCATTCCGTGCCGGCGATGGTGGTCATCAGCATCGTCGGCTGTTCGACCAGAGCTTGCGGCCACTCGGCGACGATGCGCGGGATGAGCGGGTTGCCCAGGTGCTCCTCCACGAGTTCCTCGTGGTGGGCCTCGATGAGGAAGAACTCCGTCGGCTCGTCGACGTTGCGGGTCCAGACGAACCACAGGTTCGCGCGTTCGGCGCGGGTCGCCTCGGTGAAGTCGGACGTGAGCTCGAGCCACTTGTCCGCCCACTCCGGTTTCACGCGGAACCGGCAGATGATCGAAAGCATCGACTGTCTCCTTGGGACGCTGTCGGTGACTGCTTGGGTTGCGGCCCATGTATATCCGACAACCTTTGCCTTGACAAGTAATCCCGGGCGCCGATAGCGTCAGCGGCATCAGGTCACGCCGGCCGTCCGGAATCGGCTCTCCAGCAGCTGCCAGGCCCCGCCCCGACGCGTTCACGATGTCGTCGTCGCCATCCCCGGAGCAGCCGACACGTTCCCGCGGTCGACCGCGCGCTGCCTGCACACCCACCCAATGCCCGAGGAGCAGTCGTGAACCAACCACCGATCCCGGCGCAGGACGGCATCGATCCCGATGCCCTGCAACGGAAGTACCAGCAGGAGCGGAGGAAACGCCTCACCGCGCAGGCATCGCCGTACACGCCGGTGGGCCGAGCTCCGGCTGCTTCGGCTTCCGACGGCCGGGCTCCCCTGGCCGACGAAGTCGACGTCGTGGTCGTCGGAGGGGGATTCACCGGCCTGATCACCGCGGCACGGCTGCGCGAGTCCGGCATCGAGTCGGTGCGCATCATCGAGAAGGGCGACGACTTCGGCGGTGTCTGGTTCTGGAACCGGTACCCCGGCGTCCGCTGCGACGTCGACGCCTACATCTACCTCCCGCTCCTCGAGGAGGTCGGCACGGTACCCACCGAGAAGTACGCCGAGGGCCGCGAGATCTTCGCTCACTGCCAAGCACTCGCGACCAAGTACGGCCTGTACGACGACGCCTGCCTCGGCACCCAGGTCACCGAGTTGCGCTGGGAGCAGGACACCGCGCGGTGGGTCGTCAGCACCGACCGCGGCGACTCGATCCGGGCACGTCACGTCTGCCTGGGCAGCGGGGTCCTCGACCTTCCCAAGATCCCGGCCGTCGAGGGCATCACCGAGTTCGCCGGGCACTCGTTCCACTCGAGTCGCTGGGACTACGACTACACCGGCGGCGACTCGAGCGGCGGCCTCACCGGGTTGAAGGGCAAGCGAGTGGCTGTCGTCGGCACCGCGGCCTCGGCCGTCCAGTGCATTCCCGTCATCGCGGAGTACGCGGACGAGCTCTACGTCGTCCAGCGCACGCCCTCGATCGTCGACGCCAGGGAGAACAAGGCCACCGACGTCGAGTGGTACCGCAACCAGCCGGCCGGATGGCAGCGGGAACGCATGGACAACTTCACAGCTCTCACGAGCGGCGTGCCCCAGGAGGTCGACCTGGTCGACGACCGGACGACGAGGATGCTCGGCGGCAGCCGCCCTGCCGGTGAGCCGCAGGCCTCGAAGGAGGAGGCCGCTCAACGGATGCTCAGTGGCAACTACGCCAAGATGGAAGAGCTGCGAGCGCGAGTCGACGCGATCGTCGACGACGCCGAGACGGCCGAGTCGCTCAAGCCCTACTACAACCTGGGGTGCAAGCGCCCCCAGTTCAGCGACGTCTACTACGAGACCTTCAACCGCGGCAACGTGCACCTCGTCGACACCAGGGGCCGCGGACTGGAAGCGATGACGCGCGAGGGCATCGTCGCCGGCGGCGAGGAGCACGCGGTCGACTGCGTCATCTTCGCCACCGGGTTCGCCGGCGGTGTGCCGATCACGGAGGCCGGGGGATTCGAGATCCACGGACGTGAGCAGACCCTCACCGAGAAGTGGAAGACTGGTGTCCGTTCCCTGCACGGCATGTACACCCACGGGTTCCCCAACCTGTTCGTCATCGGCGGCATCAACCAGGCGGTGCTGACGCTCAACTTCACCCACGTCCTCGACCGGCAGTCCCGGCACATGGCCGATGTGCTGCTGCGCGGCAGGCTCGCCGGGGCGGACAGCATCGAGGTCACCGAGGACGCCGAGCGGCGGTGGACCGCGCTCACCGAGGCGAAGTCGGTGTCACCCCAGCGCGAGCTCCTGGACTGCACCCCTTCGGACCAGCTCGACCTCTTCAACTCCTCCTACGGCGGCGGACCGGTCGAGTACTTCGACATCCTCGACCGCTGGCTGCGAGACGAGATCGACCGAGACCTCGTCTTCCACCACCTCGCCGGCTGACACCGCCCACGATCGGATCGCCCATGTTCATCGCCGCAGCACTCCTGTCCTGCCTCCTGGCCGCGGCCATCACCGGCTCCGCCATCGCCAAGCTGGTGAGATCTCCGCACATCGTCGACACCATGCGCAACGTCGGCTACCCGCTCGACAAGCTCTGGATCCCGTCCGTCGTCGAACTCGTGGCAGCCACCGGGCTTGTCGCCGGCCTCGAGTGGTGGCCGATCGGCGTGGCCGCAGCCGTCGGGACCGCACTGTTCTTCGCCATCGCGGTATGGGCTCATCTCCGCGCGAAGGACCCCGGTCACGGTCCCGCGGCAGGATTCCTCGTGCTCGCGGTGGTCGCCGCGGGACTGCGACTCGCAGCCGCGTGAGGCAGGACGAAAGGCCAGGTCGCGCGGCTGACTAAGCTCACACCAGACCGCGCAGACGAGGAGTGCACCACGTGGAGAAACGGCGTCCCAGGCTCGGCGCTGCCGAGAACCCCATGGGCAGGCCCGGACCCGACAGTCCCGGCTTCCTCCTCAACCAGGCCAGCCTCGCCGTCAACCGGACCCTCGACCGTGCGCTGGCCGACAGCGGCATCACCGTCACCGGTGCGCAGTGGGCCATCATCTCGCTGCTGGAGAGCGAGCAGGCCGATACCGCCTCCGACCTCGCGAAGCACCTCGGCACCGACGTGGCCGCCACCTGGCGCATCGTCGAGCGCCTCGTGGCGAAGGGCTTCATCGAGAAGATCGAGGACCCCGAAGACGCACGAGTCAAGCTGCTGGCGTTGACGACCGAGGCCCGCAAGCGCTTCGCCGACTGGGAAGCCATCGTCGCCCGCACGACGCAGAGCATCATGACCGGTCTGTCCACGAAGGACGTGGCCGTTCTGATCAAGGCTTTGCAGACGATCACCGACAACGCGCGCAACGTCGACTGAGCCGCGTTTCGGCACACGCGAAACAACTTGTCCAGACAATAATCTCGTTCACGCCACGACCCGCGAGCACGACGCCATCGCCCGCGGGAGTTCAGGCGCACCCTCTTCGCGCCGCCGACGGCGTCACGCGGCCCGCCCCGTCGGCCGCGGCGCCGCCCCACCAGCCACGACCACACCGGGAGAGCACTGTGACCACCCGCATCGGCATCATCATCGGATCGACCCGCCCCGGCCGCAACGGCGAGAAGGTGGCCCACTGGATCCACGAGATCGCGCAGAAGCGCGACGACGCGGTCTTCGAACTCATCGACCTCGCCGACTTCAACCTCCCGCACCTCGACGAGTGGATGCCCGCGACGCTGGGCCGGTACGCCCACGACCACACCAAGGCGTGGGCGAGCCGCATCGCGGAGTTCGACGGCTTCGTGTTCGTCACCCCGGAGTACAACCATTCGACCTCCGGCGCGCTCAAGAACGCCATCGACTTCCTCTACGCCGAGTGGAACAACAAGGCGGCCGGCTTCGTGAGCTACGGATCGACCGGTGGTACTCGGGCGGTCGAGCACCTGCGCCTGGTGGCCGGCGAACTGCAGATGGCCGACGTACGCGCTCAGGTGGCGCTCTCGCTGTTCAACGACTTCGTCGACTTCACCACGTTCCAGCCGCAGACCGATGTCCACCTGCCGTCGGTCAACCAGATGCTCGACCAGGTGGTCGCCTGGAGCACGGCTCTCGCACCCCTGCGTGCGGGCGCCTCACCCCAGGCGCGGGCATCGTCCGGCGCGAGGTAGGCCGGAGTGCCGGCAGCGTGCGCCGGGAGCCGCACCCGGTAGGCCGCTATGGGCAGGAACATCCGGGCCGCCACGTGAAGGAACGGTCTCACCGGCACTCTCGGGAGACGCACATCGGCCGAAGATCCCCGGGACAGCCCGAAATCTGCCCTTCCGGACACCCATTGATGTCCGGAAGGGCGGTTTCCACGCCGTCCCGAAAGCTGCCGGCGGACATCGCTAGAGTGGCCGCTGCCATCGCCATCTCGTCGCGCAGGATCGTCAGTGCTCGCGATTCTCCCTCGGAGACCATGCCCCTGCGGGTGGGTGGCCGTCGCCCTCGGCGGGCAGTTGCGAGTCACACCTGGAGATCGGTCATCCGAATGCAACGCAAGACCAGCGCGCGTGTCTGCTCCGTGGTGAGCGCAGGAGTGCTGTTGCTGTCGGCGGGCACGCTTCCGCCCGCGGTCGCGCAGCCCTCCTCGCCCGCACCGGCCTCGATCCGGCCGAACTCGGTGCCGCCCGAGTTCCAGACGGGTACCCCGCCGCCGAAGGACGAGGGCAGGTCGGACGTCACCTACACGCGCAACGAGAAGGGCTGCGTCGAGTCGGACACCAAGAGCGAGCTGATCCAGTACAAGCCCTGGGCGCAGGTCCAGCTGAACCTGGAGCAGGCCCACCGGTTCGCCACCGGCAAGGACGTCAAGATCGCGATCATCGACACCGGTGTCGACCCGCGCAACCCGCGCTTCGGCAACAGGGTCGTCCCCACCGGTGAATACGTCGACGGCAACAAGAACGGCATCGACGACTGCGACGGCCACGGCACCGAGGTAGCCGGAGTCGCCGCCGCGGCCAAGACCGAGGGCGACTTCGTCGGCGCCGCGCCGGCGGCGACGATCCTCGCGATCCGCCAGACCAGCGACCGCTTCAAGTTCGACGGCGACGCGAAGAACGAGAAGCGCGCGTCCGCGGGCAAGGTGGGCACGCTGGCCCAGGCCATCGTCCGTGCGGCGAACCAGGGTGCGCGGGTCGTCAACATCTCGCTGACCAACTGCGGTGCCCCGAAACCGTTCAGCGACGACGACAGGAAGCTGCAGGCGGCGATCCACTACGCGGTCGACGTCAAGGACGTCGTGGTCGTGACGGCCGCCGGGAACCTGGGCGACCAGGGTGCGGGCTGCCCTCAGCAGAACAACAACCTCGACTCCGCCACCGTCAACTCGATCTCGTCGCCGGCGTGGTTCGCGAACGACGTGCTGTCGGTCGCGTCCATCGCCCGCTCAGGCGCGGTCTCGAGCTTCAGCATCTGGGGCCCGTGGGTCAGCATCGCGGCGCCGGGCGAGGAGATCATCTCCGTCGACCCCAAGGGCACCGGCCTGACGAACGCGAACGTGACCGCGCAGGGCGTGCAGGACATCAAGGGCACGAGCTTCGCGTCCCCGTACGTCGCCGGCATCACCGCGCTGGTGCGCGAGCGGTTCCCGGACCTCAAGGCGCACCAGGTGATGGACCGCCTCAAGGCCACCGCGCTGCACCCCGGCAACGTGTCCGGAAAGGACAACCGAGTCGGGTTCGGCATGGTCAACCCGGTGGCCGCGCTCACCGCGGTGCTGCCCGCCGAGGCACCCGGCTTCCAGAAGGCCACGGCGGCGGAGCTGACCACGTCGGTCTCCGCGCCACCGGGTCTCGACTGGCCGCCGATCGTCGTGGCGCTGGGCGGCATCGGCATCGGTGGCGCGCTGCTGATGCTCACGCTGATCGTCCGCAACTCGCTCGAACGTAGGAGAACAACTCGGTTCAGATCGTGAGAGCTGCTGTGCCGGGAGCACCACCGGCCCGCGTGTCGTGAATCACGCCGAGCTTCCGCATTGCGTGCAGCAGATCAAGCCCCGCACGGTGTTTCCGCAGGCGAGGTCAGTTCCTCACCACAGTGGACCCGAAGGGGATCTCGCGTTGAAACGATCGCATCTCGCCGCGGCGCTGACAGTTGTCGTGGTCGCCACCACGACAGCCGTCCCCGCTGCCTCGGCACCGCGACAACTGCAGCAACAGCAACGAACCGACGGCCTGACGACCACAGTCACGCTCATCACCGGTGACGTCGTGGACGTCGTCAACGGCCGGGTCCACGTCCGACGGGCCCAGGGCCGGGAACAGGTCGGGTTCCGGTCGTACGACGACCCGTGCGGCGACCTGCACGTGGTCCCGATCGATGCCGAGCCGCGGATTCGCTCCGGAGAGCTCGACGAGCGACTGTTCGACGTGTCACTGCTGGCCAGGTCGGGTTATGACGACGCGTCGAGCAGGACCATCCCGCTGATCGTGCAGGGGCAGGGGATCAGCGCGGCGACCGTGGAGGCGTTGCCGAGCATCGGCGCGCACGCGGTGAAGGTCGGCAAGGACGGCGGTTTCTGGGCCGGTGCGCGGGTGGCGGGCACCGGCCGGATCTGGCTCGACGGCAAGGTCACCGCGTCGCTCGACCGCAGTGCGGCCCAGGTGCACGCACCCGCGGCGTGGGCGGCCGGCTCCACCGGCGAGGACGTGACCGTCGCGATCCTCGACACCGGCATCGACGAGTCCCACCCCGATCTCGTGGGCGCGGTCGTGGAGTCGAAGAACTTCAGCGACAGCTCGACGACCGACGACTTCGTCGGCCATGGCACGCACGTCGCGTCGACCGTGACCGGCGACGGGAAGTACCGGGGCATCGCGCCGGACGCGAAGCTCGTCAACGGCAAGGTGCTCGGCGACAGCGGTGGTGGTCTGGAAAGCGACATCATCGCCGGCATGGAATGGGCCGCCTCCAAGGCGAAGGTCGTCAACATGAGCCTCGGCAGCTCGTGGCCCGACGAGGGCACCGACCCGATGGCGCTCGCGCTCAACCGCATCACCGAGCAGACCGGTGCGCTGTTCGTGGTCGCCGCGGGCAACTCCGGCGGCACGATCGGGTCGCCCGGATCCGCCGACGCCGCCCTCACCGTCGGCGCCGTCGACCGCGACGACTCGCTCGCCGAGTTCTCCTCGCGCGGCCCGCGCTGGGCGAACAACTCGATCAAGCCCGACATCACCGCGCCGGGCGTCGGCATCGTGGCCGCGAAGGCGAAGAACGGCAAGAGCGGCGCTCCGGTCGACGACGGTCACGTGTCGATGTCGGGTACGTCGATGGCCACGCCGCACGTGGCAGGTGCGGCGGCGATCCTCGCCTCGCGGCACCCGTCGTGGAAAGCGGAGGACATCAAGGCCGCGTTGATGAACAGCGCCGAGCCGAACCCGTCGCTGACCGTCTACGAGCAGGGTGCCGGGCGCCTCGACGTCGGCCGTGCCGCCGCGGCCGCTGTGAGCACGGACCACGGCAGCTTCTCGCTGGGCACCGCGTCGTGGCCCCACGTCGACGACAAGCCCGTCGAGCAGAAGATCACCTATCGCAACAGCGGCACCTCCGACGTGACCGTCGACCTGAGCGTCGCCGAGGTGAAGCCCGCCGCCACCGGCCTGTTCCGCGTCTCGCCGGCCGAGCTGACCATCCCCGCCGGTGGCACCGCCGACGCCACCGTCACCGCGGACACGAGAGCCAATGTGCCGGACGGCCTGTACGGCGCGCTCGTGCAGTCCTCCGACGGCACTCGGGTGGCGATCGGCGTGGACAAGGAGGTCGAGAGCTACGACGTGGAACTCACGTTCCTCGACCACCGCGGCCGGCCGGCGCCGGACTTCTACAGCTACCGCTTCGTCGGACTCGACCACCCGCGAGCGTATTTCCACGCCGACCCGTCCGGCACGGTCGTGCAGCGCCTGCCCCGAGGCCGGTACTACTTCGAAGGCATGATCAGCACGTTCGACGCCGGTCCCACGGGCCTGACCACGGCGCTGGCGGAACCCTCGCTGGAGGTCACCGCCGGCACCGGGATCGTCTTCGACGCACGCCTGGGCACCCCTGCTTCGATCGCGGTCGAGCAGCGGGAGGCAGCCCAGGTGAGCGGCACCCTCGAGTTCTTCACGCGGACCGCCTGGGGTCACACCGGCAGCACCTGGAACGTCCCCTCGTTCGACACGACCCTGCTCCGCCCGTCCGCGACTTCGGCGCCGGAGTTCGACTTCCACGCCGGGGCCGTGCTCGCGAAGCCGGACGGCAAGGGCACCTTCCACGGCAGCCCGTACCAGTACCACGTGCGCATCTCCGAGAAGCACCGCGTGCCGTCGAAGGTCCAGCGTTCGGTGCAGGACAGCGAACTGGTCCGTGTCCGTTCCATCACGCATGCCCGCGTGCCGGGTTCCGTGGGCCGGCGCGACGACGGCGCCTCCGGCCCGTTGCCGCTCGAGCTAGAGGAGTTCTACACGCCCGGCGCCGAGTGGTCCGGCGCCCTGACGGAGTTCACCGAGCTGGGCCAGTACCCCGCTCTCGGCACCCAGTTCTCCGCTGCTCCACGCGTCTTCCAGCAGGGCGCGGCCGTCACCGAGCACTGGAACAGCGCTGTCTACGGCCCCGGTGTGCCGAACAACCCGCAGTACGTGCGCTACGCGATGCGCCTCGGCGATCAGCTGGTCTTGGACGTGCCCTTGTTCGGCGCGCAGGGCATGCAGACCTTCGGGAGCGCCGGCCGCACCACCGTGACGCTCGACGGCGAGGTCGTCGCCGACCAGCCGCTGGCAGGCCACGTCCGGCTGCCGACCGTGCCGGCGGAGAAGAAGCGCTACCAGGTGCACACGGAGGCCACTCGCGACTCGCAGTCGTCGAAGGTCACCGCCGACTGGTCGTTCACCTCGGAGCACGTGCCCGGCGAACTTCCCGCGGCGGTGCCGGTCCTGGCCGTGCGGTTCACCCCGGAGCTCGACCCGTTCAACCGAGCCGGCCGCGTCCTCACCGTGCCGATCACGGTGGAGCGCAACGGAACGGGCACGGTCACGGACATCGAGACGCCGGCGGTGGAGGTGTCCTACGACGAGGGCGGGACGTGGAAGCCCGTGACCCTGCGGAAGACCCGGACCGGGTGGGCGGTCACGCTGATCCACCAGCACGGCGCCAAGAGCGTGTCGTTCAAGGCGCGGGCGGCGGACTCCGGCAGCGAGGTCCAGCAGACCATCATCCGCGCCTACGACCTGAGGTGACGCCGGCTCTGCGGTGAGCGGAGCGGGGAGGAGGGGTGAGCGGGTTCCCTCCTCCCCGCCGCCGCGGCGTCACGCCGACTCCAGCAGCGCCTCCATCCGCTTGCGCACCCAGACCCGCACCTCGTCCCCGGTGAAGATCCACTGCTTGCCGGCCTCCACGGCGGCGACCACGCCCTCCCCCACCTCGTCGATCCCCGGCCCGCTGCGCAGGAACGCCTCGACCGAGGGGACGAGGTCGTCCGGCAGCCCCACCCCCGCCTCCAGCGACCGCGTGTGGGCGACGATGCCGGTGTCGACGGGTCCGGGACACAGGACGCTGACCTCGACACCGCGGCCGGCGGCGGCCAGCCGCAGCGACTCGGACAGCCCGACGACGGCGAACTTCGCGGTCACGTACAGGAAGTTCGGGTCGGCCACGAGCCCGGCGCCCGACGCGGTGTTCACGATGTGGCCGCGGCCGCGCCCGGCCATCCGGGGCAGGAAGGTCTGCACCCCGTTGACCACCCCGTTCAGGTTGACGTCGAGTGCGAGGTCCCACTTGTCGTAGGTCATCTCGTCGACCGTGGAGAACGGGACGATCCCCGCGTTGTTGAACAGCAGATCCACCTCCCCGAACTCCTGCTCGGCCTCGTCGGCGACCGCGGCGAACGCGACCCGGTCGCGCACGTCGAGCCGGTGGGTGCGCACGTCGGTCAGCTCCGCCAGTTCTTCCCCGCTGCGCCGCAACGCCGGCGCGTCCACGTCGGTCAGCACGAGGCGCACTCCGCGCTGGGCGAGGGCACGTGCGATGCCCAGGCCGATGCCCCTCGCGCCGCCGGTGATGAGAGCGACCGAACCAGTCCGTACGCGCATGTCGACACCCTTCTATGTTGACCAACTGAGTCTATGTTGACTGACACAGTAGCCTGGTCCGCATGGAGATGACGATCGGCAGGGTGATCACCACCGGAGGCCGGGCGATGCTCGGCGTGTTCGTGGGCATGCAGGTGCTCGACAGCGTCGACGGGTCGATGCTCGTGGTGTTCGCGCCCGAGATCAGCCGGTCGCTCGGGATCGGCACGGAGATGATCGCGGCCCTCGCCGCCCTGGCCGGGGTGACGGTCGCGGTCGCCGCGCTGCCGCTGGGACTGCTGGGCGACCGGCGCCGCCGCACCACCATCGCCGGGGTCTCCACGCTGGTCTGGGCCGCGGCGGCGGGGTTGCTGGGCACCGTCCAGCACCTGTGGCAGGCGGTCGTGCTCCGCATCGTCGCGGGTGCCGGCAAGGCCAACGAGGGCCCGATCCAGTCGTCCCTGCTCGTGGACGCCTATCCGCCCGAGGGGCGCGGTCGCGTGCTCGGTCTGCACCGCGGCGGCCAGCCGTTGGGCATCGTCCTCGGGCCGTTGCTGGTGGCGGTGTTCGCGGCGGTGATCCCGGAGGAGCACGAACCGTGGCGGTGGGCGTTCGCGTTCCTGGCCGTGCCGGCGTTGCTGCTCGGGCTGAGCGCCTTCCGGCTGCCGGAGCCCCGGCGCGAGCACTTCACCGCCACTCCGCGCGGTGCGCTCGCCCGGCTGCGCGGGATCCGCACGTTCGGCATGGCCGCTCTCGGGCTGGGCGCGTTCGGCATGGCCGCGACGACCGTCCCGACCTACCTGTCGGTCCTGCTCGACCACCAGCTCGGGCAGGGGGCGATGGCGCGCGGCCTGATCACGTCGGCCTGCGCGGTCGGCGGGCTGGCCGGCGCGGCCCTCAGCGGCTGGCTCAGCGACCGGCTGTTCCGGCGCAGCCCCAGGGCGTGCCTGCACGTGGCGGCGGCCGCGCTCACCCTGCTGGGCATCGGGTTCGCCGTGCAGGCGCACGCGCCGGACGTCACGACCTACCTCGTCGTCGGCGTCCTCACCCAGGCCATGACCTTCGCCGGGATCGTCCCGCTCAGCCTGGTCATCGCCGCGGTGACGCCGCCCGAGATCCGCGCGACGGCGTTCTCGCTGATGGGCGTGAGCGTCGCCGCGATCGGCGGGCTGGGCGGCGCGCTGGTGACCGGTGTGGCCAAGGTGCTCTGGGGCGAGCAGACCGCGATCACCGCGGTGGCACCGGCCGGGTCGGTGCTCGCGGGACTCGCGCTCGTCCTGGGCGCCCGGCACGTGCTCGGCGACATCGCGCGGCTCCCGCGATGACCGTCCCGGGACACCGCCGGGCCGACGAGATCGGTGCCGGGAGCCGCCGCCGGATCCTCGACGCCGCCGAGGAGCTGTTCGCCGAACGCGGCTTCGACCGGACTTCCTTCGCGGACGTCGCCCGCCGCTCGGGCATCAGCCGCGGCTCGATCCCGTGGCACTTCCAGAACAAGAACGGTCTCGTGATGGCCGTCGCCGAACGCGCGGTGCGGCGGATCTGGCCCGCCGGGCGCTACCGGTCCGCTCCGTCCCTCACCGAGGTGTTCGCCGAGACCGCGCAGCCGGCGGAGGACGGGAACTCGGCGCTGGTGTTCATGATCCTCGTCGAGGCCCTCGACGACCGGGGTGTCGTGCACGAGCACTACAAGGAGTTCATCCGCCGCAGGTACGAGGGCATCGAGGTGCTGCTGCGCGCCCGCCGCCCAGCCGACGCCGACCCCGGCGGTGCCGCGGAGCGGGAGCGCGCCGCCGCGGTGGCGCTCAACGGCGCGCTCATCGGCATCCACCTGCAGGCGCTCGTCGATCCGGAGACCGTCGACATGGACGCGGCGCTGATCGCTCTCGCGTCGATGTTCGAGCGGAACACGGCGGACGTCTGGAGCGGGTGAGGCAGCCGGGGGAAACGAGGCCGGTTCCCCTTACCAGGAACCGTCCGCCGGGCGGGACCTCTCTGCCTGAAAGGCCTTTCCCGGCTGCCCGAACACCTCTGATCGCGTCGGCGCGAGCATCCCTTCCGATCTCGCCGTCGTCTTCTCCCATCGTCAGCTACGTGACGAACCGAGGAGATGTTCGTGGAAAAGCAAAGTGTGGGGCGGGTTCTGGCGGCGGTGGCGCTGACCGCCGCCGCGGTGTCCGCGGCAGCGGTGCCGGCCGCGGCGGGTCAGGACTCGGTGCCGCAGTGCGCCGCGGGCGACGTGTCCGTCGACCGGCTCGCCGAGGGGCATTCCCCGAGTCCCGACACCAGCAGGATGTTCAACCTGGTGCTCAAGGGCAACGCGGGCGCGGACTGCGTGCTCAGCGGTCCGCTGCTCGACGTCCGGTTCTACGACTTCGACGGGCGGCCGGTCGACATCCCGTTCAGCTCCGGGACGGTGCCGCCGCCGCTCGGGATCGTGCACATGACCGAGGGCAGCAACGCGTACGTCTACATCAAGGCACCGAGGACGGGCACCGGCCCCGTCCACCCGGTGGCCAGGATGGACTTCAGCGCGCCGACCGCCCCCGCCTCCCCGATGAGCGCGCGGTGGCCGAGCTACGTCTTCGGGCCGCTGGCGGCCTCCTCGGTCATGCAGGGCGTGAGCTGATCGGATGACGACCGGTTCCCGGC